>NZ_DBPF01000028.1:0-123 GCF_002299355.1 Catenibacterium sp. UBA627 | reverse complement strand
GACGGAAATAAATCCAACAGAGGGGCAGAAAGTCAGGATTCGTAAAACAATAGGTACTTGCAGATTTATCTATAACTTCTATCTTGCTCATAATAAGGAACTTCATGAAAGTGGCAAAAAGTT
>NZ_DBPF01000002.1:13027-17978 GCF_002299355.1 Catenibacterium sp. UBA627 | reverse complement strand
GAAATGGAGGAAAATATGAAAGTTATTTTATTAGAAGATGTGAAAAAAGTTGGTAAGAAGGGTGAAATCGTTAATGTATCTGACGGTTATGGACAGAACTTCTTAATTAAGAATGGTAAAGCTTTAATGGCAACAGAAACAGGCAAGAAGATTGTTGCTAAACAGGAAGAAGAAAAGAAACAGGAAGACTTAAAGAGAAAAGAAGAAGCTCAGGAACTTGCAAAGAAGCTTGAAACTATCGTACTAGAATTCAAGGTTAAGACTGGTAAGGATGGTAAGAGCTTTGATCATGTTTCTACAAAACATATCGCAAAGAAATTATTAGAAGAACATGGTATTAAGATTGATAAGAGAAAGTTCATTAATGCTTATCCAGTAGGTGCTTTAGGAACTACTAAGTTTAAGATTGAACTTTATAAAGGTGTTATTGCGACTATCAATGTTCATCTATCTGAAAAATAAGGTGAATACTTATGGATACAAGAGAACTCCCTCATGACTTAGAGGCAGAACGTGCATTGTTAGGGGCGATGTTGATTGATAAGAACGCATGTAATGATGTCATCAACATGGCAACACCTCAGGATTTCTATCTTGATGCGCATCGACTGATCTTTACAGGTATGAAGTTCCTTCATGACAGTAATAAACCGATTGATGCAACAACAGTGACTGATTATTTAATCAACCAGAAGATATTAGAAAAAGTAGGCGGGGTAGATTACTTATTGGTACTTGCGAATTCTGTACCTACAGTAGCCCATACAACACATTATCTTCAGATCTTAAATGAGAAGTCATTACTCAGAAGACTCATTAAGGAAGCCACAACCATCGTACAGGATGCTTATGGTGAAATTACTGATATCAATGATTTTATTGATACAGTAGAAAAAGACGTCTTAGAAGTCACAAGAGATAGAAATGCCGGGGAATTCAAGACAATTGAAAGTGTTGTACAGAATGTCACAGCCAGAATGAATCTCCTTCAGAAAAATGGTGGAGTTGTCTCTGGTGTAAAAACAGGCTATAAAGAATTAGATAAATTAACATCAGGCTTCCAGCCAGGTGATTTAGTTATTCTTGCGGCCAGACCTTCTGTAGGTAAAACAGCCTTTGCCTTGAATATTGGTTTTAATTCATCACTTAATAGTGAAGAAGCTGTCGCAATATTCTCACTAGAAATGCCTGCTGAACAGCTTGTAACCAGATTAATATGCTGTGCAGGATCTATTGATAACAATAAATTAAAAACAGGTGCGATTTTGAAAGAGAATGCGAATAAATACTATGCAGCAGCAGATCGTGTCACACGTTGTAATTTATATATTGATGATACACCAGCAATTAAGATTGGTGAAATTGCTGCTAAATGTAGAAGACTGCAAAGAGAACAGGGTTTAAAGATGGTTATTATCGATTATCTTCAGCTGATCTCTGGTCCATCTTCATCAAGAGAATCAAGACAGCAGGAAGTATCAGATATCTCTAGACAGTTAAAGGCATTAGCTAGAGAATTGAAGTGTCCTGTTATTGCCTTATCACAGCTTTCTCGTCAGGTTGAACAGCGTAAAGGAAAACCGATGTTGTCCGACTTAAGAGAATCTGGAGCCATCGAACAGGATGCCGATATTGTAGCCTTCCTTCATCGTGAAGACTATCAGAATAAAGAAAAAGAAGCAGAAACAAACGGCTTAACAGAAATCGTTGTAGCCAAGCACAGAAATGGTGCAACAGCCGATATCAGCCTTGTATTTGAAAAACAATACTCTCGTTTCTCAGATTACTATACAGGTCCAGAAAACCAGAATAGTGGTGAAGGACTAAGAATTTAAAAGCAGTGGCACATGCGCCACTGCTTATTTTCTTGGTCTGAATTGTATTTTCTTCTGATTTTCAAATTTAATAGGCTTTTCTACTATTTCATGACAATGACGACAACGTGGCTCATAGGCTTCCTTTGCACCTACTAAGACAATAGGATCATTAAAAGAAGCAGGTTTACCATTAATAATACGCTGTGTTCTTGTGGCAGGTGCACCACATTTTGCACAAACTGCAGTTAACTTAGTCACAAACTCAGCACGTGTTAATAAATCAGGTAAGACACCAAATGGTTCACCACGGAAATCTTTATCTAAACCAGCAACCATCACACGTAATCCACTATCTGCAAGATACTCACAGATATCTACCACATCTTCATCAAAGAACTGTACTTCATCAATAGCTACAACATCTGTATCATAATTCACATGATTAAGTATTTCCTTTGCTTCACTGATAACAATACAAGGTACTTTACTTCCTGCATGTGAGGCAATTTCAGTTGTAGAATAACGATCATCAATCTTTGGCTTAAACACAAGAATATTTTTTCTCGCATAAGACAGTACATTAATACGACGAATTAATTCTTCTGTTTTCCCTGCAAACATACATCCACAGATGACTTCTATCCATCCTTCACGATATTGATTATACATTTAATAAAACCTCCTAAAAGTTCACATAGATTTCATATACTCACTGTATTATACAGTTGTAGAGAAGAAAAACCATAAAAAATTTCCCCTGAATCCCATTAAAAAGAGTCGGTCATCATACCGACTTTTTTTGTTAGTTTAATTCATCAATTACTTCATCAAGAGAATCTAATATTTTATATGTTTTGCTTGCATATTCTTCTGTAGGATATTTCATATCAGGAATACAGATCACTTTAATACCAGCTGAAGAAGCTGCCTGAATACCTGCTTCACTATCTTCTAATACAATCGCTTCATCAGTCTTTACACCAAGCTTCTCACAAGATTTTAAGAAGACTTCTGGATGTGGTTTTCCATGAGTTACTTCATCACCACAGATAGAATCATCAAAATATTGTGTAATATGAGCCTGTGCTAGAATAGTATCAACACGATCACGATTAGAAGAAGTAGCGACAATAGTCTTATAACCATTTTCTTTTAAATAATTAAGAAGCACTAATAAACCCTTCTTAATAGGAACTCCTTCTGTTTCAAAACGTTTAGCCATTAAAGCATGCACATCTTTAATGACACTTTCAATAGGGAAGTCCTTGCCATAAGTATCGTAAAATCTTTCATAGATTCCTTTGATAGGCTTACCTAATAAAGTTTTATAAAATGCTTCATCCATTGTTAGATTCATTGGTTTTATGATTTCTTGATAACATTCAAAAGTCACTCTTTCAGAGTCAATCATTAAACCATCCATATCAAATATAACTGCCTTTATCATAATTCCTAGCCTCCAATTTATATATTCAAGTATATAAGAAATAGAAACCGTGTTCAATTAATTGCGAAAAATAATTGAATATATTATAATGGGTACGATTTGGAAGAATTAACCAATTTATATGATGAAATCAACATTATTAAAAGAAAGGATAGAAGATGAATACACTATTAGAAAGACTACAGACAGTAGAAAAAAGATATGAAGAATTAACACAGATCCTTATGGATCCATCTATCGCAAATGATATTCAGAAGATGACACAGGCTTCTAAAGAACAGGCTTCTTTAGAAAAGGCTTATAACTTATATAAAGAATACAAGGCTTTATTAGATGGTATCGAAGAAGCCAAAGAATTATTAAATGAAAATGATCCTGAAATCAAAGAAATGGCAAAAATGGAATTAGAAGAATTAGAAAAGAAACAGCCAATCATGGAACATGATATCCAGATTGAATTAATTCCTAAGGATCCAAATGATGAAAAGAACGTAGTAATGGAAATCCGTGGTGCAGCCGGAGGAGATGAAGGTAATATCTTCGCAGGTGACTTATTTAGAATGTATTCTAAGTATGCTGAATCACAGGGATGGAAGATTGAAATTGAAGAAGCTCAGCCTTCTGAAGCAGGAGGTTATTCACTTGTATCATTTATTATCAAGGGGAATGGTGTATATTCTAAGATGAAGTTTGAATCTGGTTCACATCGTGTACAGCGTGTTCCTAAGACTGAGACACAGGGACGTGTTCATACATCAACTGCAACAGTATTAGTTATGCCAGAAGCAGAAGAAGTAGATATCGATATTGATCCAAAGGATTTAAGAGTTGATACTTACCGTTCATCTGGTGCTGGAGGACAGCATATCAATAAGACTGACTCTGCCGTACGTATTACACATATTCCAACAGGAATTGTGGCAACAAGCCAGGATGGTCGTTCACAGCATGATAACCGTGCGAAGGCTATGCAGTCATTACGTACAAGACTTTATGAAGCTAAATTAAGAGAAGAAGAAGAAAAACTAGGAAACGAACGCCGTAATAAGATTGGTTCAGGTGATCGTGCTGAAAAGATCAGAACATACAACTATCCTCAGAACCGTGTCACTGATCATCGTATCGGTTTAACTATTCAGCAGTTAGACCGTATTATGGAAGGTAAACTAGAACCAATTATCGATGCATTAATTAATGAAGACCAGAGACTAAAACTTCTAGGAGAAGAAGAATAAGTGCTATTAGGTGAATTACTTAAACATGCACATGATTTAATTGATGATCCACATACAAATATCCCTGAAAGACTCTATGAAGATCTCACAGGAGATGCTTATTATCAACTATTGTTGAAAAGGGAAGAGCCTGTTGAAGAGGCTCTTCTTATGCAATATAAGGACTATTTGAATAGATACCTTAAGGGTGAACCTTATCAGTATATTATTGGAAAAGAATATTTCTATGGTAGAGAGTTTGATGTCAATCCAAGCGTTCTCATACCTCGCTATGAAACAGAAGAACTTGTAGAAAAGGTTCTATCTTATATAAAACCAGGAATGGTTGTGGCAGATATAGGTACGGGTTCAGGCGCTATTGCAGTTACATTAGCTTGTGAGTCAAAGGCGAATCTATATGCAGTAGATATCTCTAAAGGGGCAATAGATACAGCATCTAAGAATGCAAAGAA
>NZ_DBPF01000002.1:4180-12885 GCF_002299355.1 Catenibacterium sp. UBA627 | reverse complement strand
GATCATGAACCACATCTGGCTTTATTTGCGGATGATCATGGCTATGCATGTTATGAAAAGATATTTAAAGAAGCTCCTTCTGTATTAAAGGAGAAGGCGATTCTTGCATTTGAAATTGGATATAATCAAGGAGAAAGAATGAAACAACTTGTTCCTCTCTATTTCCCGAATGATACATTTGAAGTCATCAAGGATATGAACGGAAAGGATAGAATGTTGTTCATCTATCATAACTATGAAAATATTTGAAACAGACCGTCTCACAATTAGAACACTTGATGAAGATGATATTGATCGACTTGTAGAATATCGCAGTAAGAAGACTGTTTCTAAGTATCAGTCTTGGAATAGATATACAAGAAGAGATGCAGTGAAACTCATCAAGAAGTGTAAAGAGACAGTGATAGATCATAAAAAGGGGTCTATGCAGTTTGGTATTACAACCAAAGGGAGCCAGCATCTTATTGGTGATTTACATGTAGAGATTATGGCACCTCATACATTCTCTATTGGTTATACCCTAGATGATGTTTTCTGGAATAATGGTTTTGGAACTGAAGCCGTACTTGGACTCTTAAGCTATATGCATGAAGAACATGGTTTCTTTAAATGTATTGCTTATATTTATAAACAGAATGAAAAATCAAGACACCTATTAAAGAAGATAGGTTTTAAGAAGTTTGATGAGTCTTTCTTCTATGGGGATGAAGGTTATGTTTTTGACCTCAGTAACTTACAAAATATATATTTTGTGCTACAATAACAGATACGAGGTGGAACTATGATTAAAGAATATATTAAGAAGTATAGTAAAGCATCTATCGTCGCATCAGTGATTATGATTGTTGCTTCAGTATTATTGATTGTTTTCCCAAAGACAATGTTGGATATTGTTGTTTATGTCATTTCAGGCGCATTATTTGTGGATGGTTTGATTCATTTTGTGACTTACTTTACGTTAACTCATGAAATGCGTATCTTTTCTAATGATTTATTAGAAGGTATTCTTGCATTACTGGCAGGCGTTTTTGTTGCATTCAATGCGGATGCATTCATTAGTGCACTTGCAATGGTCATTGGATTATGGGTTGTCATCAAAGGTTTATTAAATTTACAGCTTTCATTCCAGTTGCAGCAGATCATTGAATTCAACTGGTTCTGGATCTTCTTATGTGCTGTATTTTGTGTCGTATTAGGCGTATTTATTATTGTACATCCTATCGATATGGCGATTGGATTAACTATGGCTGAAGGTATTGTATTATTAGTTACTGAAGTATTGAGTCTTATTCAGACAATCTATGTCTTATATAAGCTCAATCATTCTAAAATGTCTAGATCATATATTAATTAAAAAGTACCATCACGGTACTTTTTTGATAAAGGAGAAAACATGCTGAATACATCATTATTAGACAAAAAAAAGAAATATCTCCTAGGTGTATCAGGTGGTCCTGATTCTATGGCGCTTCTTGATATGATGCATGAATATTCAATCTGTGTCGCTCATGTAAATTATAATCTTCGAAATGATACAGAAGAAGATTACAAGGTTGTTCATGATTACTGTAAAGCACATAATATTCCTTTTTACTATAAGGAATTTACACCAGATGATTATGTGAAAGGAAACTTCCAGACTGTCGCAAGAGATATGCGTTACGCTTTTTATCAAGAAGTATATAAGAAGGAACAATGTGATGCGTTATGTCTTGGTCATCAGAAGGATGATGCCATTGAAACAATCTATATGCATCTAGAACGTCAGTCTTATCCTGAATATCTTGGTATTCAGGAGGTCTCTGAACGCTTAGGTATGACTATTATTCGTCCATTACTTCATGTGACTAAACAGAACCTGCGAGATTATTGTCATTATCATTATATCGCTTTTCATGATGACTATACGAATTTCCAGACAGAGTTTACTAGAGACCGCATTCGTAATACGATCTTGAATCAGTATACCAATTCACAAAAAGAAGAACTCTTAAAAAAAGCAGAAGAATACAATCAAAAGCAGGCATTAAAGAAAGAAAAAGTAAGTAAATATCTTACTGAACCACTTGATTATACATTAGTACCAGAAGACCTTCTTCCCGATGTTCTTTATGCCTTATTAAAGAAGCATATTGAAGTCTCTAAGATTTCTCATCATCTCATTGATGAGATCATCCATCAGATTCATTCCTCTAAACCAAACATTCAAATGCCTATTGGTGTTAATGAGGAGTTCATAAAAGAATATAATAATGTATACATTCGTAAATCTATAAAACAATTAGATTATACGTATAGAATAGATTATAGACAGGACTTCGACTGTCCTTATTTCAAGATTCGAACACAAGGAGAAATGAATGATGGTATCCCTGTCAAAGATGAAGACTTTCCATTGACCATTCGAAACATAAGACCAGGAGATCGTATGGAAACAGCAGGGGGCACTAAAAAGGTCTCTAGACTCTTTATTAATGCGAAAATACCCTCACCATTACGACATTATTGGCCAATTGTATTAGACTGTAAGGGAAATATTCTTTTGGTTCCTGGAATTGCGAAAAACAAGAAGTATTTGTCTATCAATCCAGATTTGTTTGTGATAAAATAACAACGACTATACTAGGAGGTACGGTTCAATGCATAAGGACATAAAAGAAATATTATTTACACAGGAACAGATTACTGAACGCTGTAAAGAATTAGGCGCACAGATCTCAAAAGATTATGAAGGTAAGAAGCTTCTTCTTATTGGGCTTTTAAAGGGGTCTATTCCATTCCTAGCAGAACTTTCTAAATATATTGAGGGCGATGTATATTTTGATTATATGTCAGTCAGCAGTTATAAAGGAACTGAATCTGGAACTATTCATATTAAGAAAGATGTTGATATTGACGTCAAAGGTATGGATGTACTTATCGTAGAAGACATCCTTGATACAGGTAAAACATTAGATACTGTTACACATATGTTGAAAGATCGTGGTACAGCATCTTGCGAAATCATTACTATGCTTGATAAACAGGAAGCAAGAAAGTATCCTGTACAGGCTAAGTATGTTGGTTTCCCTGTACCAGAATTATTCGTGGTTGGTTATGGTCTTGATTTCGATCAGAGATTTAGAAACTTACCATATATTGGTATCTTAAAAGAAGAATGTTACCAGTAAGGAGTTTATGATGAAGAAGAATAACAAAACATTATTTAAAGCTATTCTTCCTTGGATCGTCGTATTATTGTTGTTAAGCTCATTATTCCCATTCTTAATGAATAATGGCGGTAGTAAGGAATTGACTTATTCACAATTCATGACAGTATTAAAAGACGAAAAAGTAACTAACATAACTATTACACCTAATAGTTTTGTAACCAAGGTCGAAGGTAGCTACAAGAAGAACTCTAAGGGCGATAAAGTGAACTTTACAACTATCGTTCCTAAGACAGACAAAGAATTAGATTCATTAACACAGATTCTTGAAGACAAGAATGTAAAAGTGAAGGTTACTGATGCAAACAGTGATAATATGATTTGGAATGTTATTGGAACAATCTTTCCATATGTATTATTACTTGGTGGTATGGTATGGGTATTTAAGAGTTTTGGTGGCGCTGGAGGAGGCAACAACAAAGCCTTTGAATTTGGTAATTCACGCGCAAAGCTAGAAAGAAACTCTAAGACTCGTTTTACAGATGTTGCAGGTGCTGATGAAGAAAAAGAAGAATTAACAGAACTTGTATCATTTTTAAAGAACCCTAAGAAGTTTACTGAAATGGGTGCTAAAATTCCTAGAGGTGTTCTATTAGTAGGTCCTCCAGGTACAGGTAAAACATTATTAGCACGTGCTGTTGCAGGTGAAGCAAACGTTCCATTCTATTCTATTTCTGGTTCAGAATTCGTAGAAATGTTCGTTGGTGTTGGTGCTGGCCGTGTAAGAGATATGTTTAAGAAGGCTAAAGAAAATGCCCCTTGTATCATCTTTATTGATGAAATTGATGCTGTAGGTCGTCAGAGAGGTACTGGTGTTGGTGGTGGACACGATGAACGTGAACAGACATTAAACCAGTTACTTGTTGAAATGGATGGTTTTGAAGGCAACGAAGGTGTTATTATCCTTGCAGCCACTAACCGTGCAGACGTACTTGATCCTGCATTATTACGTCCAGGTCGTTTTGATAGACAGATCAGAGTATCTAACCCTGATAAGCGTGCAAGATCTCAGATCTTGAAGGTTCATGCAAGAAATAAGCATTTTGCGCCAGATGTTGATTTTGATAACATCGCTCAGCGTACTCCTGGATTCTCAGGTGCAGAACTTGCGAACGTATTAAATGAAGCGGCATTACTTGCAGTAAGAAGCGGTCATCAGATGATCACATTAAGTGATGTTGATGAAGCAATTGATAGAGTTATTGGTGGTCCAGCTAAGAAGTCTAGAAAATATACTGAACATGAAAGAAAGCTTGTTGCTTATCATGAAACTGGACATGCGATTATTGGTTTGACATTAGAAGATGCCAACCAGGTGCAGAAGGTCACAATTGTACCACGTGGTGATGCAGGTGGATACAACTTGATGACTCCTAGAGAAGAAACTTACTTCTCAACTAAGAAACAGTTACTTGCAACTATTACAGGTTATATGGGTGGCCGTACTGCTGAAGAAATCTTCTTTGGTGATGTATCATCAGGTGCTCATAACGATATTGAACAGGCTACACGTATTGCTCGTATGATGGTTACAGAACTTGGTATGAGTGAACTAGGCCCAATCAAGTATGATAGTGGTGATAATGCCGTATTCTTAGGTCGTGATTATTCACAGTTAAGTAATACACATTCTGGTCAGATTGCATTCGAGATTGACCAGCAAGTACGTAAGATCATCGAGACAGCGCATGCTCAGGCAACTGAAATCATCAACAATAATAAAGATAAAATGGATATTATTGCGAATGCATTGCTTGAACATGAAACATTGAATCATGAACAGATTCAGTCTTTATATAACACTGGTAAAATGCCAGAAACATATGATGGAACAGAAGAACATGTTGACACTCATGATGACAACAATAACACTCCTGAATCACCTAAGGCTGATCCAGAAGATGATTTACTAGATGAAATGAAATAAGCGCTTTGCGCTTATTTTCATTTAGGAGGGTAATAAAATGCAGCGTAGATTTATGGTAAGACTATTAGTAGGTATTATTGTTATTAGTATGATTTTGCCTCTAGTAAGCTATTTTGCGATAGGGAGATGAGATAAATGAAAGATTATTTAGTACGTGGACTCGTTAATTCAAAGAACTGTCGTGTTTTTGCCTGTACAACAACTAACCTTACAAATGTTGCACAGCAGAATCATAACTTATGGCCTTGTGCAAGTGCTGCACTTGGACGTATGATGGCAGTCACTTTAATGATGGGTGCTATGAATAAGAATAAAGAAAAGATGACAGTAGTCATCAATGGTGGTGGACCAATCGGTACAATGCTTTGTACAACAAATTCTGATGGTAAGATCAAAGGATTTGTATCTAATCCAGAAGTTCACTATACATACAATGATACAGGTAAGCTTGCAGTAGGCTTATGTGTAGGTAATCAGGGTACAATCCAGGTTACTCGTGATATGGGATTAAAGGAACCTATTACATCTAGTTCTCCATTACAGACTGGTGAAATTGGTGACGATTTCTCTTATTACTTCATGTTATCAGAACAGGTACCATCAGTTGTTGCAGTAGGTGTTCTTGTAGAAGAAGACAATACTGTAAGAAGTGCAGGTGGTTATATTATTCAGTTATTACCAGAAGCAACTGAAGAAGATATTGCGTATATTGAAGATAAGATCAAGAATACACCACCAGTATCACAGTTATTAGATGAAGGACATACTCCAGAAGAAATCTTAAAGATGATCTTTGAAGATGTTGAAATCCTAGATACACAGGATTTATCATTTGAATGTGATTGTAGTAAAGAAAAGATGGGAGAAGCCTTAGCTACACTTCATACAAAAGATCTAGAAGACATGATTAATGAGGATCATGGCTGTGAGATTACATGTCAGTTCTGTAATACCCATTATCAGTTCAGTGAAGATGAATTAAAGGAAATACTTAAAAAACGCCAGTAAAATGGCGTTTTTTTTACACTGTCTGGTATTATACAAAGATCAGTTAACAGATATCATGGAAGGGAATAGAATTGAATAATTGATCTTTTTAGAATTGTATGACAGTTCCTCTTTTTAATAACTAGTATAGAAGATAAATTTATAATAAATATCTATATATTATGGAGAAATATGTGCTGCATTAATGGAGTGCTTTGACTGGACATTCTTTTGTGCATTCAGAACAGAGAATGCAATCAGTACCGTTTTTACGTCTACGTGATTCATTGTTGACTTCTACATTCATTGGACATTTAAAACATACAAAAAGGAGCAGGAAGGGAACACCTGCTCCTTATGTCCTATTAGTAAAATAGGGAAGGGAAATGAAAACGATATATATATTATTGAAAGGATCGGGAACTTCCTTTCACAACTCATAGTATAAACATAATTTATCTTTGTATTGTGTCAGGAATATGGTATATTTTGTGATGGTGATTAAAAAATGTTGAAAATTGGAAACGTAGAAATAAAACATCCTATTATCATGGCTCCTATGGCAGGTATCACAAATGTCGCTTATCGTAGACTTGTAAAAGAGTTTGGTGCAGGACTTGTGGTATCTGAAATGGTCAGTGATAAAGCATTATGTTATGGAAATCAAAAGACAATTGATATGCTTGCAGTAGGCGAAGATGAACACCCTATGAGTATGCAGATTTTTGGTGGTGAAGTAGAGACTATGGTCAAAGCTGCCAAGTTTGTAGAGGAACATTCTGATTGTGATATTATTGATATTAATATGGGATGTCCTGTAAATAAGGTATTAAAGGCTCATGCAGGTAGTTATTTAATGCAGTATCCAGAACTTGCATATGATATTGTGAAGGCTGTCGTAGAAGCAGTGAATGTACCAGTGACTGTTAAGATGCGTATTGGTTATGACATGAAGCATATTAACTGTGTAGAAATGGCACAATTAATGGAAAAAGCAGGTGCGAGTGCAGTCGCTATTCATGGTCGTACACGTTCACAGATGTATGAAGGCCATGCAGATTGGTCATGGATTAAAAAAGTAAAAGAAGCAGTCAGTATTCCAGTTATTGGGAATGGTGATGTCAGAACACCTGAAGATGCGAAAAGAATGATGGAAGAAACAGGTTGTGATGCTGTCATGGTTGGTAGAGGTGCTTTAGGTAATCCATTTGTGATTCGTAGAATGGTGAAATATCTAGAAGAGGGTATTTTAGAAGAAGAACCAGACTATCATGCACGTATCCAGTTATGTATTGATCATGCCCATCGTTTAGTGAAAACAGAAGGTGAAAAGAATGCGATTAGACAGATGCGTGGACAAGCACCTTGGTATGTCAAAGGGTTAAGAGGTTCTGCAAAGATTAAGAATCATTTAACACAGATGAATACATTAGAAGAATTAGAAACAATTCTAAAAGATTTTGAGAAAGAACTAGAAGGTGAGTAATCATCTTCTTTTTTGTTTTATAATAGAATAGAGGAGAATATAAGTAACTAAATATATTGACTATTGTGATTAAATGTGTTCAGATCTCTCTCAAAGGAGAGCATTAAAATGAACATATCAAATACCACAATTTATAAACCAAAAAACTTTGCTGAACTTCTAAGCGTATCTGTTAAGACATTGTAACGTTGGGATAGAGAAGAAACTTTATAGGCAAACCGAATTCCAACTAATAAGCGTTATCGCACTTATGATCAGTATTTACTAAATCACGATGTATTTTTAAGATTTAGTAAAGTGAAGGGAATTATTGTAGAACAGTGTATTGAAGGTTATGGAAACCGTGTAACGATTTATTAGATGAAGTAATGGAACATAAAATCAAAACCACAATTTGAATATCCACAAACCATAGGTTGGTGAAAAATAAATTTCATAAACACCTATTAAAAGGCGTTCTTGAAGCTGAACATAGTACATGGATTTTCTATTTGCTCTATAATTAGATTAGAAATCAGATGGAGCTATAACAACATGTCAAACAAAGTATTAAGGACTAAGAAAGAATCTCTTTATTAGTTAACCCAGAACTATTTCAACAATATTGATAACTGTATTGAATTCTTCAAATCCATGAAATGACATGGTGGCAATTCAAGTGACTGCTGCGGATGTCATAAGTATTACCTAGTCAAGCGTGTAGGAAAGACTAGTACTTCATATATCCTTGAATGCAGCTCATACCATAAGCAGCATTCACTGCTTTCAGACACTATTTTTCAGAACCACAAGATTTTATTAGGTAATTTCCTTTTCTTTAACGAAAATAAAGGAATCAATGATAATATTACTGGAATATATAATGTATATTTCTGCTCCACATTTTTCTTAAATCGTTACCTGTAGATTATGGGTATTCAAAAACTGTAATAGTAACCAATAAAGATAGATTTATCAGATTGGGTTATGACTGGTTTGAAAAGGGTACTGTAAGAAGTTTAATACAACCATAGTGCTAGTAAACATGAAGAACTCCTACTGGCTGTATGGGCTTCGTAAGTATAAAAAACAGATAGAAAGGGATGAGAGAATTGCT
>NZ_DBPF01000002.1:0-4095 GCF_002299355.1 Catenibacterium sp. UBA627 | reverse complement strand
TTCTATCTTGCTCATAATAAGGAACTTCATGAAAGTGGCAAGAAGTTTATGAGCAGCAACGAGTTTAGAATATGGCTTAACAATGAGTATCTAAAGGACTATAAAGTTGTAAGAATTGGAATATCTGGTTTATCTCCTCTTACTCATTATCGCTTTGGACAATGTATTAAAGAAGCAGTAGAAGATAAGAATGTTTTATTAATTGCGAGTGGTGACTTATCACATTGTTTGAAAGAAGACGGACCTTATGATTATAAATTAGTGGCGAAAAACCAATAAGCTTGCCTATGGGAAGAAAGCCACATAATTTTTACTTAAGTTTTGTATAGAGTAGATATATAATGTATGTACAAAAACAGAAAGAACTTTTTAATCAATGGGAAGACCAAAATCAAATAATGTTATAAACATATCTATTCCTATGGAGTGGAAAATAGAACTTGAAAATCTTGCACGTATCTATTCTGTTGAGGAAGGCAAGACTATTACATTTCTTGACCTTATGCGTAGAGGCATTCAGGAAAAATATCAGCTTGGAGAGCAAGATGATGAGTGAAGAAAATATCACAGTGCTTCACACTGCAAATATCTAATACAATATCATATGGTGTCCTGAATTCTGATTTTCGGTTTTATAAGGTAATGTTGATAATACTTTCAAACAGACATTACAGAAAATTTGTAACGATTATAATTATCATATAAAAGCACTTGAAGTAATGCCGGACCATATACATACCTTTCTAGATGTGCCACAGACTGTAGCTCCTGCGATGTGGCTAGAATTCTTAAAAGCATCAGCACTATCGAATTATTTAACGCGTATCCGCAGCTTAAAAAGTTCTATGTAGGATATGGAACTTTATGGTCATGAGGGTATTTTGTCTCGACTGTAGAACGCATAAGCGAATCTACAGTAATCAAGTATATATAGAGGAACTAAAAAATGATTAGTGACGAAGAATACAAAAAGACTCTAAAACAATTTCATAAGCTTTCTGATAGACATATTCTAGTTGCTGAAACTGATATGTCTTCTTCTGATATGCAAAAAGTTGTAAAGCTTTCGGATAAGATCAGAAAAGCAGGTAACGAACTTGTAGGTCTTATGAGAAAGAATTATGACCGGCTTATGCGTACCAAGAGGTATCGTAAGTTACTTAAATTATACGGTTCTACGAAAGATGATAAAAAACGTAAATATTTTGCTGGACAGCTCAATGAAATGGCAAAGCAGTATGATGTTACCTGGGATTTTTGTAGAAAATCAATGATATTTATTGGAAAGAAGTATAACGTAGATGCGGTCTTTGCGCTTACTAAAGCTGAAGATATTTGGCGTGGCATGGAAAAATGTTTATATGGTAATGGTAATATCTTACATTTTTCTAAATACAGAGACTTACCCTGTATAAGGGCAAAACAGATAGATCGTGGCATCCGTATATTCGTTACGGATAATAAGCTACAATTCAAACTTGGCAGGACTGTATTCGGAATTAAGATTAATGATAGATTTCAGACAGATGAAGTGAATGCAGTATTGGATTATCTTGCTGAATCAGAGATCATGAATAATAAAGCTGTGCAGACACTCATGGATGAAGCGTACTGTATTGATACATATAGAGGTAATTTAAAATAACAAGGGGTTTCTCATATTTTAGTTATCAAATATTGTGGGGCAAATTTTGCCCCACATTTCCTTATGGTTTAGAAGTCAATTTTGGAAATGTCTAAATCTGATGATGTATCAACATCATCATTTTTTATTAGAGACATATGTATATCATCCAATCGATTAGAAATCGATTCTAGTCCATTAAGAATATCTTCTAATATGTCATCTTCTTCGATAATGAGTGGTTCGTTACTTTCATCAATAACGAGTGAAAATACTTTCTTCATTTTAGTTTCTGTCCTTTCTGATACATGTAAAATAGTATGTCGTATCATCATTTAAAGTATAGAGGATACGATTGCGAAATCTTTCCCAGTTCAAATAGCCATTTGAAGCATGTTTGATAAGCTTTATTGTCTTATTTCTGTTTTCAACAATGGCTGTATTCATTTTTCTTTTTGATCTGTCATCTACAATGATGAAGCTGTTGATGATCTCATTTTTCCAGTTGGTCAAGGTGTTGGCAAAGGGTGCCATCTCTTCAACAGGACAGCTTCTGAAATCAATAATGATCTCTTCAAGTTTCTTCTTCGCATTGTCATGATTGCAATGATCATAGAAGTAAACGACCTGATCTTTGAGATTGGATGCAGTTTCCAGTTCTTCATCAATGGAAAGCATATATGTAAAAAGATCACTGTAGTTACAGTATCGATTCAGTACGTGGTTGAGTTTCTTTTCATTGTTGTCATCAAATATTTTGTTGTTGGTTGAAAAAAGCAGCCAATTGAATTTTTTTAATACATAGTAGTATCTGGAAGCTTCTTCGAGTTCTAATCTTTCTTCTTTGGTAATTGTTTTGTCTTTTTCTTTCTGTTTAAGTGTTTCTTTTATTTTTTTATATCTGTTTTGAATACGGATTCTTACTTTATCGACTCTTCGGTTAAGCTCCTGAATGACGTGAAAGTGATCCGTAATACAGACGGCATTGGGGAAAACATGTTTTGTAACGATGCGATATGTATTCCACATATCGAATGAAATATATTTTACTTTTTCACGTTCCTCACGGGGAATAAGCATAAAATAATTTATCAGAACATTTTTATGACGTGATGGAAGCACATCGATGATCTTTTTATCAAGATAGTCAACGATCACGCAGACATAATCACTGTCATGGGACTTAAAGGCATAAACTTCATCCAGGGCAAGACATTCAGGCAACTGTCTTCTTGAAATATGTACATGTCGATCAAAAAGACTGATGGCAGTTGTAATGGAAATACCATATCTTCTGGCAACATCGGTAAAGGTCGCATTTGGAGATTTAAGATCCTTGAGAACATTGGATACAGTAACAACAGAGAGTCTACCTCCAAAAGTAAAGGGATTGTTTTCATAAAAGGACTTTTTACAGTGGGTGCACTGATATCTTCTTGCATGATAGATGATATAGCAGCTGGTGATGGTCAAAATAGAATGAGTAATCTTCTTGTCCTTGTAGTCCTTCACCCTGTTTGTCATGTTGCCGCAAACAGGACACTGACAATAGGTCTGATTAAGGGTGATGCTTACATAAACGCCATCTTTTTTGTGAGTTATTGAGAATTTCTGAACATTGTCCCTTTCAAGATTGAAGAACTTGAGCAGATCATCACTGGAAATGAGCGCATTGGGAGTATCATTTTTATTGATTTCTTTATCATTTATAGAATTATTATTGATTTTCATATGTATAACAGCTCCTTTCTTTATTACAAAGAGAGAATAACAAGGAAATGGGCTGAAATATATAAAAGTCATGTGGTGAGTTGAAAAAAAGAAAATGGATTGTGTCTAACATTCAACTTACAAAAGAGAGCATAGTCAAAAATAAGAGACCGATATTTATTTTTAAGGAAAGAAGAATGAGAGGAAGTTAAAAAATCATTGTTTTTTAAAATATCAACGATGATATTGAAGGAAACAACAGAATAAGGGACCATATCTTCAATCAAGACAGCATGAGTAGAATTACATGAAGGGCATTTAAGTCGTAATATTCTGATCGTATGATTTCTATCAAAGATATCGACATGACGTTCATAGTAGGCATGAATAATCAAACCATTGGAATGACAATTTGGGCATTGAAGATTATTAAAATTTAAAGATGAAATAATTTTATTGTATTGAATTTGAGAAATATACTTGATTTTGATTGGAAGTTTTATTATTATCATAGTGTTCTTATGGACAGATAAGCGTCGCGGTGGCCAAACTTTGATGCTTATCTTTTTTTTTTCTAAAAAATATTGATCTTAAGAATATGATATAAGATTTATGAAAATAACAAAACAGTTATAAAATAAATACCCCAAAAAAATTAACAGCCCAAAGTAAAAATCAGGAGTTGATACCCCTGATTTATTTATTGCCTAAGAAATCCCCACGATTTTTTAGTTACTCCATATAGACCATGCTATGCTACT
>NZ_DBPF01000063.1:484-21379 GCF_002299355.1 Catenibacterium sp. UBA627 | reverse complement strand
TCAGATAGAATTTTCAAATGTGACTGTGGTTATATCGAATACAGAGATTTCAATGCTGCTACTAATCTGAGAGATGCTACGACCTACGAAGTTGCATAAATGAACGCAGACGTAGGCATGTACCGGAGGCTACTTCGGGAATTTACGACTATAGAGTGTACAAGAACTTGTGAGTAGATTTGATTTCGGTCAATCCAAAGCATACACGATGACATAGTAAGTAATGTTCGTGAGAACTTACATTATCTCGATGTGAGTATATTTAATCACATTTTGAGTGGCAGGTTTTGTCTTATGCCTAAAATTATTACAATCGCAAGAGAATATGGTTCTGGAGGACGTATCATAGCACAGAAAGTAGCTAATCTTTTAGGACTTGTTTATTACGATAACCAGATTATTGATTTAGCTGCACAGGAACTTGGATTTGATATTGAAACAATTAGGAAAGCGGCTCAGGAAAAGAGTTCAGGATTCTTATATGGAATGGCTGGAGGCACTTTCCAGATGCCTTTAAATGATCAGGTTTTCGCAACACAATCTAAAATCATTCGTCATCTTGCAAATAACGATTCATGTATCATAGTAAATGGATGTGCTGATTATATTCTTGAAGATTATGATAAAGTATTAAGAGTCTTTATCCATGCACCTCTTGAATCACGTATTAAGAGAGTAGAAGAAGAATATAAAGAAGAGCATGAGAATACAAAGAAGTATGTCATATCAAGAGATAAGAAAAGATCTAATTACTATAATTACTACACAACAAACAAATGGGGTCAGTTAAAGAATTTTGACTTAACTATTAATAGTGATTATGGTTTAGATGAAGCTGCTGAAATTATTGCGGAAATGTATAAGAAATTATAATAATAAGAAGCTGTAATAGATGATCTGTTACAGCTTTTACTATTAGAGATAGAATAAATATGTTAAAATAAGGAGAAATCAAATAAAGGAGAACAATTATGGAAAAAATCTTATTTGAAATTGAAATGCAGGATGGCAATGTAATGAAGGGTGAATTATATCCTGAAGTAGCACCTATCACTGTAGAAAACTTTGTAAACCTAATTAAAAATAACTTCTTTGATGGTTTGATCTTCCATCGTGTTATCCCAGGATTCATGATCCAGGGTGGTGGATATGATACTGATTTGAAAGAACATCCAGCAGCATCTATCAAGGGTGAATTTGCATCTAATGGTGTGACTAATAACCTAAAGCATACAAGAGGTGTTTTGTCAATGGCAAGAACAATGGTGAAGGATTCTGCTTCATCTCAGTTCTTTATCATGCATGCTGATGCACCACATCTAGATGGTGACTATGCTGCTTTTGGTTTAATCACTGAAGGATTAGAAGAAGTAGATAAGATTGCGAATGTTAAAAGATCACCTTGGAATGATATGCCTAATGAACCACAGGTTATCAAGACAATGAAATTATTATAAAAAAAACTGTTGCGAAATATTGGAATCTTGATAAAATTTAGTACTGACAGTAAATCTAGGCTATTCTTTGTGAATAGCTTTTTTTGTCAGTTATGAATCAATGCCCAAAAGTATATTAATGAAATTGACACATTATCAAGACATTCTTTAGAAATAATACTAAATTAGTAGTAATTCCATGTGAATTTTTGTATAATGTTTACGTTTAAGAAAGGAGGCGCCGTAATGAAGGAAGGTATACGTAAAGAGTATAAGAAACAATATGATGCATCAACAAAGAAGATTGATATCGTTGATGTCCCAGAATTCAATTTCATCATGATTGATGGAATCGGTAATCCTGAAGTAGAAGAGTTCCATTTAAAGTCAAAAGCTCTTCGAATCATGTCAGCTGAAATTAGAGAGTATTTTAAACAGGAAAAGAACCTTGTTTATCTTATTTCGCCACTAGAAGGATTATGGGATACCTATGATAATTCGAAGTTTGACGTTACTCGTAAAAAGATGATCAAGTTTACATTGATGATGGCACAGCCAAAGCTTCTAGATCCTAATACATTTGAAATTATTAAACAGAAAGCAGCTAACAAGAAGGATAATCCTTACATTGTAGATATATATCTTAAGAGGATGACTGAAGGACATTGCGTACAGATGCTACATAAGGGTGCTTATAATACTGAAATCAATACAACTAAGCAGATCATGGAGTTCATCACTATCCAGAATATGCGTTTAGAAGGATTCCATCATGAGATTTACTTAAATGATTATGAGAAGACACCAAGTGAAAAACTGAAAACAATTGTTCGTTATGCGATTGCAGAAAATGGAGAAGGGGCTTTTTAGCTCCTTCTTTTTTGAGGAGAGAATATGAAATACGTATCATGGAATGTAAATGGCATTCGTGCCTGCTTAAAGAAAGGTTTTTTAGAAAGTTTCAAATCATTGGATGCTGATATTTTTGCTTTGCAGGAAACAAAGGCACAAAAGGATCAGATTGATTTAGATATTCCTGGTTATACACTTTATACCAATGATGCAATTAAGAAAGGTTATAGTGGAACTGCAATACTGACTAGAATGAAGCCTTTATCTGTATCTTATGGAATAGGGGTAGAGGAACATGACCAGGAAGGAAGAGTTATTACACTAGAATTTGAAGACTATTACTTTGTAACTTGTTATACGCCTAATTCTAAAAAAGAGCTTGCTAGAATAGATTATCGTATGGAATGGGAAGATGACTTCCTTGCCTATTTAGATGCTCTCAATAAACCAGTAATCCTTTGTGGAGACCTCAATGTGGCCCATCATGAAATAGACTTAAAGAATCCTTCGTCCAATCATCATAATGCAGGATTCTCTGATCAGGAACGTAGTAAGATGACAGAACTCTTATCACACGGCTATATTGATACATTTAGATATCTTTATCCAGATAAGAAGGATGCTTATACATGGTGGAGTTATATGTTTAAATCAAGAGAAAGAAATGCAGGATGGAGAATTGACTATTTTATTGTCTCTGAATCATTGAAAGAGAGAATAAAAGAGAGTTCGATATACAGTGACATATTGGGTAGCGATCACTGCCCAATCGGATTGGAGATGGAATAAAATGAAACTAATGATCATATCAGATATTCATGGTTCTTATAATGACTTAGAAAAAGTAATGCATTACTTTGATGAAGAACAGCCAGATCGTTTAATCATCCTAGGAGATATCTTATATCATGGACCTAGAAATGACTTACCAGAAGGCTATGCACCTAAAAAGTGCATTCCTTTATTAAATAAATATAAAGATAAGATCCTTGCAGTAAGAGGTAACTGTGATGCTGAAGTAGACCAGATGGTTTTAGATTTCCCTATGAGAAGTGATTATGCATTATTAAATGTAGATGGACATGACTTCTATATTACTCATGGACATCTTTACAATAAAGACAATATGCCTTATTTAAAGAAGGGTGATGTTTTCCTTTATGGACATTATCATGTTTCTGTATTTGAAGACCATGGCTTCTATACAGTGAATCCAAATTCTATCTCTTTACCAAAACAGGGTGTAAAAAGCTTCTTAGTTTATGAAAATGAAACATTCACACTCTATAATTTAGAACATGAAGAGATTTGGTGTAAAAAAATCACAAAATAAGAATTATACAGTGCATTCTTTTTTAAAGTATGGTATTTTTATGTAAGGAGGTGGTTTTGTGGCAAAGTATAGAGATATCGCTGATGCAATTAGAGAGAAGATTAAGTCGGGAGAATATACTGCTGGCCAGAAGCTTCCTTATGAATATTTATTATGTGTCAATTATCATTGTAATAAAGAAACAATGAAGAAGGCTTTAGAGATTCTTGTAAAAGAAGGTCTTATTATCCGTCGTCGTGGGGCAGGAACATTTGTGAAGGAACTTAATGTTTCTGAACTAAATGAAACAGTGCGTACACGTAGTCTTTCTATGCGTTTTGAAGGACATGATGTTACATCAGATATTAAGGTATTTGAAGTTATACCGAGTGATGAAAAAATTGCGAAAAAATTACAGATTGATGAAGGAGACTTCGTTTATCATATTATTAGAAATAGATCAGTGGATGGAAAACCTTATTGTGTAGAGATTACTTATATTCCGCTTTATCGTTTAGTTAATCTAAAAGCAGATGTATTAAAAGATTCATTATATAAATTTGTAATCAATCAGCTTCATCTAACTGTTCAGAGCTGTCATTTAAAGATCACATCTGCTCTGTCTACAGTACAAGAACAAGTATTCTTAGGACTTGCAGAAGGGGAACCTTATATCCAGGAAGAACAGACAACCTATCTCTCAAACGGCTCTGTTTTCGAACTGACATTCAATAGACGTCACTATGCAAACTATGAATTCCAGACAGTAATTGTAGAACAATAATCAATATTTTTATATGAAGGCAGTCTTAATGGGCTGTCTTTTTTATGTAACATAATCACAAAATTTACATGAACTTAGCCAACCAACATAAAAATATTTTCAAAAAATAAAAAAATGTAACATAATACAAAAATCAAAAAATGTATTGTTACATTCAATAGAATTTAAAATATTTACGATTCAAAATCGGGTTATTAAACTTAAAAGTACCATACATTTTAAAATGTAACCGTTGACATTTTTACAAAGAGCGATTATACTGTATTTGTCGAAAAGATTTAGGGAGGAAAATTTATGGACGCTTTTGCTGATAAGCTAGGACGTGTCGGCGCATGGTGTGGTCAGAACAAGTATCTTAATGCTATTAAGAACGGGTTCCAGAACTTCATGCCAGCTACTATCTCAGGTGCCGTTGGTGTACTTTGGACAAACGTTTTAGTTAACTCATCAACTGGTTTAGGTGCTATCTGGAAACCAATCATGGCTTTAGAAGTACTTAACCCAATCTTTGCTGCTATGCAGTATGCTACAATCTCATGTATCACAATCGGTGTAACTATGTTAGTTGCTTCTGAAATCGCTGAAGCAAATGGTGAAACTGGTGCTTACCCTGCTGTTTTAGGCTTCATCTTATGGATGATGGTAACTCCTACAACATTCGCTGCTAAGGACTTAGGTGCTTCTTACATCGATGCTAAAGGTATTTCTCATGGCTTTAGTTTAGGTCAGTTCATTAATGTAACTGGTGAAGCTGCTAAACATCAAATTACAGCTGATAGCTTCAGCTACAGTGGTATTATGTCAAGCTACACTGGTGCAACTGGTTTATTCACAGGTCTTATCGTTGCAATCCTTGGTATGGAACTTTACAATATGTTCCGTAAGAATGATGCATTAAAGATCAAGATGCCTGAACAGGTTCCACCTGGAGTTGCTCGTGCATTCGAAGTATTAATCCCAACTTGCTTAACTGCAATCGTTGTTGGTGCTGTTGGATTAGTATGTCAGTTAGCTACTGGTGCTGAATTAAATGCGTTGATCTATAACGTAATTCAGAAACCATTACAGAATATCATTGGTAACAACCTTGTTGCAGTATGTATCATGTATATAATCATCATGTTATTCTGGTGCGTAGGTATCCATGGTAACAACATGGTTGCTGCTGTTAAGGAACCAATCTTCAGACCATTATTATACGCTAACACTGCTGCTTATACTGCTCATCATGATATCCCATATGTTATGAACTTAACTATGATTCAGATGTTCGCAGAATTCGGTGGTTCTGGTGTTACTATCGGTTTAGTAATCGCAATTCTTATCTTCTCTAAACGTGAAGATAACAGAACAATCGCTGGTATCTCAATCGTTCCAGGTTTATTTAACATCAACGAAACTATGACATTTGGTATCCCTCTAGTATTGAACCCAATCCTAGACATTCCATTTATCTTTGCTCCAGTTGTAACTGTTATTATTGGTTACATCTTAGTTTCTAGTGGATTCTGTCCTAAGATCGTACTTGAAGTACCTTGGACTATGCCACCAGTATTATTCGGTTTCGTTGCTACAGGTGGTAACCTAATGGGTGCTGTAGCACAGTTAGTTGTTCTTGCAGTTTCAGTAGTTGTTTACATTCCATTCTTAATTGCCTACGAAAAATTCCAGGCTAAACAGGCTGCTGAATAATTTAATTAAAATTTATTATAATAATTTCGACATTGGGAAGAGAGCATTGCCTCTCTTCTTTTTTTATTGTAATAATGGGCTAAATATTGTATAATAGAAAGGAAAGTGAGGCTTTTTTTTATGAAAGAATTCAAGGTAAAACCAAATCTAGCTGTTGGTATTTGGCTAGGCGCTTTAACTCTTGTTTGGGTTTATGATATCGTCATGTTTGTATTAAAATCATTGGATCAGCAGTCATTTATTATTGTTTCAATTTTCTTGGCTGCAATGTATCTTTATTTCTTAGGATGTCGTCCTTATGAATATATCGTCGATGGCAAAACTTTAATCTTCAAAAGAAGATTATTACCACAAAAAGAAGTAGACTTAATGTCATGTGAAGTCATTTGTGATCCAGTATCAAGAATGGCTGATTTAGTCACTAGACCTCATGCTATTGAATTATATACAGATTTAAAGAAGAGATATAGTACATTCCCAAAAGATAGATATGAATTTGTAGACGCAATTTGCGAATCTAATAAACGTATCCACTGTACAGTAGCGGATTATACTGACCAGCATCGTAAGATTGAAAAGAAAGAAAGACGCGAAAACAGAAGACGAAGAAAAATCAATAAGAGAAGCTAAAAGAAAAAAGAATGCGATATGCATTCTTTTTTTATATGGCCATCTTATATGAGTTTGCGCCAAAGCGTCTGATATACTCTTCATGAGAGCCTGTTCTATTTAATTTAATTATAAGTGAACTTACTAGGTTCATGACTGATTGATCGTCTGCATAAACACTATCACCCCAGATACCTTCAAAAATCTTGGTTGAAGTATAAGGCTGATAGGGATGTGACATCAACATTTTTAATAGTTTAAATTCATTTTTAGTTAGAGTGACTGAATGATCATTTAATGAAACGGTCTTGGCAGTATCATCTAATATAATATCTTTAAAACGGTAGATCTTTCTAGGTCTTAAAACACCCATTTTATAGACATCTTGAATTTTTCTTAATAAAGATGTTAATGAGAAGGGTACTACAATATAATCATCAGCACCGGCATCTAATAAATCTTCTAAGTAAGCTTCATTTAACATATCACTTACAACTATAGTTATAGCTTGTGAGTTACGTCTATTGTTTACTAGGAACTTATTCGTATTAATACCGGGGAATACATCTTCTAGAATAATGCAATCATAATTGTTGTTTGTATAAAGAGAATTAAATTTATCCAATGTCTTTGCTTGATAACAAGTGAAATGATCCTGGTCGAGATAATTCTTAATGCGATTATTACGTTCGCTATCATGATCTATGATCAATGTTTTCTGTTTTCCAAACATATTTTTCACCTCGCCACAATTATAGTCTTATTATCATCAAATAACAAGTTAAGCAATATTTTTTAAAAAGTGAAAAAAAGTGAATTAGAGTAGTTAAAAGCCTATATTTTGTGATACTATGTGGTTGCAATAAGGAGTGAATGATAAAAATTATTGCACAGTGATAAAAAAGTATTGACACGAATATTTTTTATTGCTACAATCATACCCATAAAAAGGAGATGTAATCGTATGGAAATGAACAAACTTTTAGATGAATACGGTCGTTATACATTTAACGACGAAACTATGAAGGAACGCATTCCTAAATCTATTTATAAAGCTTTCCATGAAGCTCTAGATAAGGGAGAACCTCTTTCAAAAGAAGTTGCAACAGTAATTGCAAATGCAATGAAAATCTGGGCTGTTGAAAATGGTGCTACACATTTCACTCACTGGTTTATGCCAATGACTGGTTTAACTGCAGAAAAGCATGATGCTTTCTTAGAACCAGATGGAAATGGTGGAGCAGTTCTTGAATTTAGTGGTAAGACATTGAGAAAAGGTGAACCTGATGCCTCTTCTTTCCCATCTGGTGGTATTCGTGCTACTTTCGAAGCACGTGGTTATACTGCATGGGATTGTACTTCTCCAGCCTTTGTAAAAGACGGTAGCTTATATATTCCTACATTATTCTGTTCTTATACTGGTGAAGCACTTGATAAAAAGACTCCATTATTACGTGCTAGTGATGCTTTAAGTGCATCAGCTTCTAACTTATTAACTAAGATTGGTTTAGAAGGTGTTGATAAAGTGACTGCTTCAGTTGGTGCTGAACAGGAATATTTCTTAGTATTAGATGAATACTGGCAGAAGAGAATTGACTTAAAGTTAACTGGTCGTACTCTTTATGGCGCTCCTGCTCCTAAGGGTCAGGAACTAGAAGATCACTACTTTGGTTCTATTAAACGTAAAGTAGGTGCCTTCATGAAGGATCTTGATAACGAATTATGGAAATATGGTATTCCTTCAAAGACTAAGCATAACGAAGTTGCTCCTGCACAGCATGAAGTAGCATGTGTATATACAGTAGCTAACGTAACAGCTGACAACAACGCATTAGTTATGCAGTTATCTCAGGATATTGCCAAGAAACATGGTTTAAGATGTTTATTACATGAAAAACCATTTGAAGGTGTTAACGGCTCTGGTAAGCATAACAACTGGTCATTAATGACTAATACAGGTATTAACTTATTTAATCCCGGACCTGATCCAATCAACAATAAGCCTTTCTTAGCTACTCTTGCATGTGCTCTCAAGGGTGTTGATGAATATGCTGAATTATTAAGATTATCTGCTGCATGTGCTGGTAATGACCACAGACTAGGTGCTAACGAAGCTCCACCTGCAATTGTTTCAGCATTCGTTGGTGATGACTTAAATAAAGTTATTAAAGCAATCGTTGATGGTGAAGAATTGAATAAGACTACTGGTGAAAGATTTAGTACTGGTGTATCAGTTATCCCAGATTTCTCTAAAGACTCAACAGACAGAAACAGAACATCTCCTTTTGCCTTCACAGGTAATAAATTTGAATTCCGTATGGTTGGTTCATCTCAGTCAGTTGCATCAGTTAACACTATGTTAAATGCTATCATGGCTGAAGAATATGATCAGATGGCTGCTAAATTAGATGCAGGTGAATCATTAGATGATATCATTAGAGAATTTTTCAAAGATCATGAAAGAATCATTTTCAATGGTGATGGTTATTCAGATGAATGGAAAGAAGAAGCTGCAAGACGTGGATTACCTAACCACGCAAACTCAGTAGATGCATGTTCTTGCTTAAAGAAACCTGCAATCCGTGAAATGTTTGTAAAACATGGTGTATACACTGAAGCTGAAATTGATTCACGTTATGATATCCAGTTAGATAACTATGCTAAGACAATCCGTGTTGAAGCTTTAACTGCTTTATCAATGGCTAAGACTGAATTATATCCAGCATATGTAAAAGCATGTGGTACTTTAGCTAATGATGCTAAAGAAGTAGCTAAGGCTGGTGTAGACAATACATTCATGGTTGAAGACTTAAAGGTATTAACTTCTTTACTTTCAACTATGCGTGAACAGATGATTACATTAGAAGATGCTATTAATAAAGCTGATGCAACTGATACTTCTACATTAGATAATGCGACTGCATGGAGGGATTTAGTTATCCCTGCTATGGATGCATTACGTGCAACTGCTGATAGCTTAGAAACTAAAGTAAGTGCCGAGCAGTATCCAATTCCAAACTACATCGATTTATTATTCGGTATTTAATTGAAACGGTCTATGATGACCGTTTTTTTTATGGGTAAATAATGGTATAATGTGATGTATGAAATAGAGGTGATATAAATGGAATTTAGAGAATACAAGGACACAGATCTTCATGCAGTTATGGATTTATTTTATGTCACTGTCCATGAAGTCAATAAGAATGATTATACAGAAGACCAATTAGAAGCCATTGCACCAAAAGAAGCTAATGAATATCATTGGGAAAAATCTTTAGAAAAGAATCATACTATCGTAGTAGAACAAGATGAGAAATTAATTGCATTTGGTAATATTGGTAAAACAGGTTATTTAGATCGTTTATATGTTCATCCTGATTATTTAAGAAAAGGGATTGCATCAAAACTTGTAGAAGATTTAGAAGCCTATGCAAAAAAACATGATTGTCATGTCATTAATGTGACTTCATCTATTACATCTAAACCATTCTTTGAATCTAAAGGTTATACAGTTATTGAAGAACAAATCAATGAAAGACGTGGAGAAAGACTTCTAAGATACTTAATGGAAAAGAAAATCTAAAATACTTTTTTAAAAAAGGTGCAAGATAAGCGAGAAAATGTAAAAACATTTTCTCTTTTTTTCTAGAATTGAAAAGAATCCTATTTTTTGAAATCTTCCGTTATAATGGTGTCAGAAAAGAAAAGGAGACACACAAAATGTTAGACAACAAATTAAAAGCTTTTCCAAAAGATTTCTTATGGGGCGCTTCTACTTCAGCTTATCAGGTAGAAGGTGCAAACTTATCAGATGGTAAAGGACCATCATGTCAGGATGTTAAAGAATTACCAGCAGGAACTGCATCTTTAGATGTATGTGCAGATCATTATCATCGTTATAAAGAAGATATCAAGTTAATGGCTGAAATGGGATTCAAGACATACCGTTTCTCAATCGCTTGGACTAGACTTATTCCTAATGGAACTGGTGAAATCAACCAGGCAGGTATCGATCATTACAATGATGTGATCAATACATGTTTAGAATATAATATCGAACCATTAGTCACTATGTTCCACTTCGATATGCCTGATGCATTAGACAAGAGAGGTTCTTGGTCTAATCCTGAATCAGTAGATTGGTTCGTTAATTTTGCTAAAGTTATGTTTGAAAACTTCGGTGATAGAGTTAAATATTGGTTAACTATCAACGAACAGAACATGCTTACTTTAGTTGGTCCACTTATTGGTACATTAAGAATTCCTGAAGGTACTACAAATGTATTAAAAGAAGTATATCAGCAGAACCACCATATGTTAGTTGCTCAGGCTAAAGCTATGGTTTTATGTCATGAAATGCTTCCAAATGCAAAGATTGGTCCAGCTCCAAACATTTCTTATGTATATCCAGCATCTTGTAAGCCAGAAGATATTTTAGCAGCTCAGGAATTCAACGCAATCAGAAACTGGTTATATTTAGATATGGCTGTTTATGGAAAATACAATAACTTAGTATGGACTTACTTAGAAGAAAATGATGCAACACCAACATTTGCTGAAGGTGATGAAGAAGCAATGAAGAATGCACATCCAGACTTCATTGGTTTCAACTACTATTCAACTGCAACTGTACAGAAAGCAGCAGCTGATGAAGAATTAGATCCGGGTGCAGACCAGCAGTCAGCTCGTGGTGAAGCAGGTTACTATAAGGGATATGAAAATCCAAACCTTAAGAAGACTGAATTCGGTTGGGAAATTGACCCTGATGGTTTCTTAGCAACTATGAGAGAAATGTATTCTCGTTATCATTTACCAATGATCGTTACTGAAAATGGTTTAGGTGCTTACGATACATTAGAAGATGGTCGTGTTCATGATAACTACAGAATTGCATACTTAAGAGCACATATTGAACAGTTACATAAGGCTGTTACTGAAAACATCGAAATGATGGGTTACTGCCCTTGGTCAGCAATCGACTTAGTATCAACTCATGAAGGTATCAGAAAGAGATATGGTTTCATCTATGTAGATACTACAGATGAAAAAGTAGGAACTCTTGATCGTTATAAGAAAGATTCATTCTACTGGTATAAGAAAGTCATCGCTACTAATGGCGAAGACTTATCAGACGACTTCGATGTTGAATAATAAATGAACATCTGGACTTTTCCGGATGTTTTTTTTAGTGTATGATAGGATGGAAAGGAGATTAATATGAACGCTATTATTTTATCGCTAATAAGCTGGTTTGTATTCCTAATTAATCCTCCTATAGGTTTAGGAAGTCTTGTTATATTAATAGAAACAGGCCTTTATGGCTTGATGGAATATCGTATTAAAAAAGCTGATGATTCAGAAAAAGATACGCTTTATAATGCTTACTTTATTCTTTCAGTGATGTTAGTTGTTGTGACTTCAGTTATCATGCTTTTCCTCTATCAATTAGATGGGGACAGTACTGTCACTCTTATTAATAAAAGAGGGGAATTAATGAATACAGTACTCTATATGATCGGCTTGATGGTTAATGTTTTATCTATTAAGACTGTTTATGATGAAAGAAATAAATGGTTACATCGTTATGGTGGAAGAGAACTGTATGATTACTTTGATCCTGAGGGAATGACATTCACTATGCCACGTTCTTTCTATATATGTATGGGTGCTTCTATTGTGAGTGGTTTATTGTGTCCTTACTTAGGGACTATTGGTTTCTGGACACTACTCTATATTCCAATCATTATGTTCTCACGTATGAATCTCAAGATATATAAGAATATGTATATTAAGTTATCTCATAATAGAGGAACAGAGAATGAATATGAAAGACTTAAGCATGTTGTGCCAGGAGGTATCTACACACACTATTGTTTATGGTTTACTTATATGATTGCCTTTATGGTGATAGGGATTAAATTCTTATGTTATTCACAGAAGATATTTGTATTATCTTTCTTGCCGACATTAAAAGATATTTATGCATTCTATCCATTTATTGTGTCAATCATTGGTGATTTTATCTGCGCATTTATACTTATCTACAACTTAAAACAAAGAAATTAGGACTAGGGTTGCCCCTAGTCCTTTTAAGCGTTCATCTCTTCTGAAAGTTCTTCCCATTCTATCATGAGTTCTTCTAATTGATTGTTTAAGCCTTCTAGTTCAGCAGTGATTTCATTATACTTCTGGTAATCATTCATCACTTCATCGCTATGGAGTTCTTCTTCCTTCGCACTGATCTTCTCTTCAAAGTCAGAAATATCATTTTCTATCTTCTTTAATCTATTCTTCTTTTTCTTATCAATAGTATTTTGAACCTTTACCGCTGTTTCTTTCACAACTTCTTCTACTTTACGATGTTCAAGGTAATAAGCATAGTTACCAGCAAATATTTCATCACCATGAGGATTCATTTCCACAATCTTAGTAGCGAGCTTATTAATAAAATAACGGTCATGAGAAATAAAAAGAATAGTACCAGGGAAATCTAATAATGCATCTTCTAGTACTTCCTTAGACTGAATATCTAAATGGTTTGTTGGTTCATCGAGAATCAAGAAGTTAGCTTTATTAAGTAATAACTTGATTAAGACAATACGTCCTTTTTCACCACCGGATAAAACATCAATTGTTTTAAATACATCTTCACCTTTGAATAAGAATGCAGCACAGATATTTCTAATCTCTGTATTATTCATATCAGGATAAGCATCATGTATTTCATCAAAGATTGTCTTTTCAGGAGATAAAGAAGTCTGTTCCTGATCATAATAACCAATCATTACCTTAGAGCCTAAACGAATACGTCCATGTACAGGTAAATAATCTTTAAGAATCAAATGGAACATTGTTGTTTTACCTACACCATTAGGACCAAGTAAAGCAACTCTTTCACCTTTCTTAACTTCAAAAGATACCGAATCGAACAATGGCTTATCAAAAGCCATAGCGACATCGTCTACTTTTAAAACATCATAACCACTTTCAACTTCAGGGACAAATGCAAAACGGATACTAGAAGGAAGACTCTCCGGTCTTTCAACCTTCTCCATACGTTCAAGTGCTTTCTCTTTAGACTCAGCACGTTTTATCTGTTTTTCACGGTTATAAGATTTTAAACGGTCAATAGACTCCTGCATACGTTTAATATCTTTCTGGTTATTTAAATAATGTTTTAATTCTACATCACGATCATGCTTCTTGATTTCAGCATATTTAGAGTAGTTACATTTATAAATCTTACTTTTACCATTCTCTATTTCCATAATAGAAGTAGACACCTGATCAATAAAATAACGGTCATGAGATACCACAATTACAGCTTTATTATATTGTTTTAAATAGTTTTCCAACCATTCAATAGAATTTACATCAAGATGGTTAGTCGGTTCATCAAGTAATAATAAATCAGGAGAACGTAATAATAACTGACCTAACGCAATTCTTGTCTTCTGTCCACCAGATAAAATACCAATTGGTTTATACCACATATCCTCATCAAAACCTAAACCATTCAAAACACCTTTGACTTGTGACTCCATGGCATAACCGCCTTCATCCTGGAATTTAGATAATAAAGAATCATATTGATTCATAATTGTATCTAAATCATTTGTCACAGCCATTTCCTGTTCCAATTCACGAATACGTTTCTCTATTTTCTTTAAATCTTCAAAAGGTTCTTCCAATGTTTCATAGATACTCTTATTAAGATCAAACTTATGTTCCTGATTCAATGTACCAATACGAATATTCTTCGCAATAGTCATCATACCATCATCATAAGCCTCTTCATTTAAAAGAATTCTAAGCAATGTACTCTTACCAGCACCATTAACACCTATGATGGCAAGCTTATCATGCTCTTCTATATGGAATGTTATATTTTTTAGGACTTCTTTTCCTGAATAAGATTTAGTAAGTCCTGAACAAGATAATATCATTTTTTCATCACCCAATGTATTGTACCAATTTAACGAAATAAATACAAATTATCTTTGTTTTTTATATTGCACATAGAATAGTATATGTGTATAATTGTATACAATGATAAACAAGGGGGAGAAGATTATATGAATCTAGCGTATAAAATCTTGAATGCACATCTTAAAGAAGGAGAATTAGTTCCAGGAACATCTATTTGTATCGGAATTGACCAGACTTTAACACAGGATTCTACAGGTACAATGGCTTATCTTCAGTTAGAAGCAATGAATGTAGGTCATGTTGCAGTAGAAAAAGCCGTGGCTTATATTGACCACAACATGCTTCAGACTGGTTTTGAAAACATGGATGACCATGAATTTATTAAATCTGTTGCAAGAAAACATGGTATCACATTCTCTAAACCAGGTAATGGTGTCTGTCATCAGTTACAACTTGAAAATTTTTCACATCCAGGTAAGACGCTAATTGGTTCAGATTCTCATACACCAACATGTGGTGCAATGGGTATGATTGCGATTGGTGCAGGAGGACTTGATGTAGCCGTTGCCATGGCAACAGGTAAGTACTATGTTCAGTGTCCATCAGTTTTACAGGTTAAACTAACAGGACGTAAAGCACCTTGGGTATCTGCAAAAGATGTTATCTTAAAAATTCTACAGGAATTATCTGTAAAAGGTGGGGTTAATAAGATTGTTGAATATACAGGTGAAGGTTTAAGTGATCTTTCATTAACTGACCGTGCTACTATCTGTAACATGGGTGCAGAACTAGGTGCGACTACTTCAGTATTCCCAACCGATGAAAATGCTTTAGCTTACTTAAAGCAGCAGGGTAGAGAAGATGAATATGTTGAAATGAAAGCTGATGATGATGCAACATATGATGAAACTATTGAAATCGATATGTCTACATTAGTTCCTATGGTTGCACAGCCTCATTCACCAGATAATGTAGTAGATGTAAAAGAATTAGAAGGAATGAAGATCAATCAGGTAGTCATTGGCTCTTGTACAAACTCATCTTTACCAGATATGATGCGTGCAGCAAAGATCTTAAAAGGTCGTAAAGTGGCTGAAGATGTTTCTTTAGTTATCGCGCCAGGTTCATCTTCTATTCTTTCTATGCTGGCACAAAATGGTGCTCTTGCAGATATGATTCATGCAGGTGCAAGAATTCTTGAATGTGGATGTGGTCCTTGTATCGGTATGGGACAGGCTCCATTATCAAAAGGTGTTTCTTTAAGAACAATCAACCGTAACTTTAAAGGACGTTCTGGCACAAATGATGCAAGTGTATATCTTGTATCTCCAGAAGTTGCTGCATTATCTGCAGTCAAAGGTTATTTATCACAGGAATTTGAAGATGATATGGTATTAGAAGAAGTACCAGATACACCATTTGTGAAGAATCCTAACTTCTTTATTAGTGAATATATCCCTGATAATGAAATCTATATGGGACCTAATATCAAACCAGTTCCTAGAGGAGATAAGTTAACAGATACAGTAAGCGGTAAAGTTGTATTAAAAGTAGGAGACAATATCTCTACAGACCATATCGTACCTTCTGATTCTAAATTACTCCCATTCCGTTCTAATGTCCCTCATTTAGCTAAGTTCTCATTCTCTAAGGTAGATCCTGAATTCTATAATAGAGCTGTTAAAAATAATGGTGGTTTCATTGTAGGAGGAGATAACTATGGACAGGGTTCATCAAGAGAACATGCTGCATTAGTACCTAACTACTTAAAGATCAAAGCTATCTTCGCAATTTCATTTGCGAGAATTCATCGTTCTAACTTAATCAACAATGGTATTCTTCCACTTGTTATTGATGCGAAAGATTACGATTTCTTCAATGATCAGGATGATTACGAATTAAGTGATTTATTAACATCTGTAGAAGAAGGTAAGGATATTGTAGTGACTAATAAGAATACAAATGAAACTATTACAGCACATCTATCATTATCAGCACGTGAAAAAGTCATGATTCAGTATGGTGGATTATTAAATGCAATTAAAGAACTAGGAGGAGATTTCTAATGAAAGCAGTACTTATTCCAGGTGATGGGATTGGACCAGAGATTTCAGCAAGTGTTGAATCTATCACAAAAGCAATGAACCTAGATATTGAATGGGTTAAATATAGAGCAGGTGCAGAATATGCAAAAGAAACAGGTGAAGTATGGGAACCTGGTCTTGTAGACGCAATTGAAGAATATAAATGGGCATTAAAAGGTCCTACAGCCACTCCAATTGGAACAGGTTTTAGAAGTGTGAATGTCGCATTAAGACAGAAATTCTCTACTTATGCCAATGTACGTCCTTTACGTAACTTCAAGGGTATTGATTCTAAATATGAAAATATTGATTTAGTCATCATTAGAGAAAATACTGAAGATTTGTATAAAGGTATTGAATATATGCTCACTGATGATATTGCGAATGGTGTTAAGTTAATCACGAGAGAAGCTTCTACACGTATTTGTCGTTATGCATTTGAATATGCACGCACAAATAACAGAAAAAAAGTGACAGCCATTCATAAAGCCAATATAATGAAGTATACAGATGGTCTTTTCCTTGATTGTTATAGAGAAGTGGCAAAAGACTATCCAGAAATAGAAACACAAGAAGTTATTATTGATAATATGTGTATGCAGCTTGTACAGCGTCCAGAAACATTTGATGTCCTTGTTGCACCAAACTTATATGGGGATATTGTTTCTGACTTATGTGCAGGTCTTGTAGGTGGTCTTGGTATTGCACCATCAGGTAATATTGGTGACGACTACCGTATTTATGAAGCTGTTCATGGCAGTGCACCTGATATTGCAGGTAAAGGTATTGCGAACCCAAGTTCTTTAATTCTTGCATTCGCAATGATGCTTGAAGCATTAAATAAACAGAAAGAAGCACAATCTTTAAGAGAAGCCTTAGCAGCAGTCATAGAAGAAGGTAAGTTTACAACACCTGATATTGGTGGACAGGCAACTACAAAAGAGTTTACAGACGCAATTATCGATAAATTATAAGAGGAGGAAAAAGAAATGCCATCTCATAGCATTTTTGAATCAACTTCCCATGGATCATTGGGCTCTAAAATATTTATCTTATTACGTGATCGTATTCTTAATGAAAGTTATAAATGTGGTGATAAATTAAATGAATTAACACTTGCGAAAGAGTTGAAGATTTCTCGTACACCTATTAGAGAAGCATTAAAACAGCTAGAATTAGAAGGTTTAGTAGAAAGTATTCCTAATAAAGGTGTTTATGTCAAAGGTTTTTCACCTCGTGATATTGATGATATGTTTGAAATACGTCTTTCTCTAGAAGGATTAGCTGTTTCATTCGCAATTGATCGTATGGATGAAGTGCATCTTGCTAAAATTAAAGAAGTATTTGAATTGCTAGAATTCTATACTAAAAAGGGTGACTTTGATAAAGTGAATGATTTTAATATTCTATTCCATGAATCTATTTATCAGGCAACACAGTCTACCTATTTTGAACAGATTCTTAAGGATATTCATTACTATGTCTCTGTGACATCAAGACATTCTATTGCGCGTCCGGAACGTTTAGAATCATCACTTGCAGAACATCGTGCTATTCTAGAAGCCATCATTGATGGAGACAAAGATGAAGCAACAGAACGTATTCAAAGACATATTCGTAAAACACAGATGCTTGTAAGAAAGTATTATGCAACAAAAAAGTAGGGCAACCTACTTTTTTTGATGTAGAATGATATCAGGAGGGTACTTATGTTTACACCAAAACATTTGATTAAAAAAGAAAAGAATGATTATCGCTTGATTGCGATATCAGATATACATGGTCATTTAGACCGCTTTAAAGAATTACTAAGAAAAGTGAATTATGATCCTGTAGAGGATTATTTGGTGATTATTGGTGACTTTGTAGAAAAAGGAGATCAGGTATTAGAAACAATACACTTTATTATGAATCTTTCACGTTTTCCCAAGTGTTATGTTTTGATGGGAAATTGTGAATGGGCGATGAATGCATTACTTACTATTCCAGAAATTGCAGGTGAAATTCCTAAGTATTTAAAGAGAAATAGTAAGAACGGTATTATTAGAGATATATATAATCATGAACATTTTAATGATGGACATGAAACACCTTTAGGTATGCAAAAAATCATGGCTGAAAAGCTAAAACAAGAATTAAAGTTCATGTCCCATTTACCTACTACATTATTATTTAATGATTATTTATTTGTCCATGCTGGTGTAGAACCAAGAGATAATTATAAGGAATGTGGTCTCTCTTCCTATCTCGAACTCCAACATTTTTATGAATTAGGACATTCATTAAAGTATACAGTTGTAGTAGGACATCTTCCTACATCCAATTATTTCCCTCGTTCTATTCATAATGACATTATTATAGATGAAGAAAAGAAGATCATCTGTATTGATGGAGGAACAGGTGTGAAACCTATCTCACAATTAAATGCGCTTATTATTCATAGTTATAAGGGGGAAATAACATACCAAACAGAATGTGTACAACCATTTCCTGTAGGTGTATTAAATAAAGACCTTTATGGTAATGGTGAAGTAGACCACAAGATAGCCTTTCCTGATTATGAAGTAAAGATCATGAAAAAAGGAAAAGAGTTTAGTCAATGTTATAGAGTGAGTGATCATGTAATGATCTCTATTAAGAATGAATTCTTATATGAAAGAAATCATCATCTCTATTGTTTAGATGATTATACAGATCATTGGTTTATAGGTGAAAAAGGAACAGAAGTCAAGATTGCAGGTGTTTATGGACATTATGTCTATGTTATCTGTGGTGCACAGGTAGGGTGGGTCAATGAAGAAGACATCAATTATTAAAATACTATGTGTGATAGCTGTGTTATTAAGCATCATCACTTATCAGACGTTCTTTTCTTATAAGAAACTTGATTCTCATATTGTATTAGTCAAAGAGAATACGTCATTTTTACATCAAACACTTACCATCGGACAACCTTTAGTTGTAGAAGGACAAAGAGGCTCTCAATATTATGTCTATTTATATGTGAATGGAAAGAAGAAGGAAGGCTATATATCAAGTAAAAAGGTACAACCTTATACATTTGATGAATCTTTTGAAAAAGAACTTATATCATTTCCTGATAGCTACAAACAACCGTTACGCTTCTTACATGCACTTTATCCAGAATGGCGGTATGTGCCTCTTAATACTTCTTTAGACTTTAATGACACGGCTTCTATTTTCCAAAGTAAATCATTGATAGATATAAATGATTCTTCAATGATCGCTTCTCCTGATATTATAGAAGGACAGACATGGTGTCGTGTTTCTTTGAATGCAGCTCGTTATTTCTTAGATCCACGCAATGCTTTGGGTGCTTATCATGCGCTGATGTTTGAGAAGCTCACTTATAATCCTTCTGAAACATTACAGGAAGGAAAAAGAATGTTGGCAGGAACTGAAATGTCAGGTATAGAATCGCAGTCTAAAAAAGACTGGGCCGAACTCTATCGTCACAGTGCAGAAGTAAATAACATCTCTATGTCATTACTCATTACCCGTGCGATTCAGGAACAGACAGGTGGAGGACTAGGACTTCGTGGAGGACATGCAAGAAATAATCCGCAAGGACCTCTTTTCTATAATATATATAATATCGGAGCCAACAGAAGTGATCAGGATGGAATAGACTTTGCGGCATCAAGAAACTGGGATACAAGAGAAAAAGCGATTCTCTATGGTTCTAAGTATCTAATGAATAACTATATCACAAAAGGACAGGATTCACTTTATCTGCAGAAATTTGATGTCCACAACAATAATCCAGGTCATCATTATTATATGTCCAATATCCGTGCACCTTATAGTGAAGCAAAGAATATGTTAAGAGGGTACAAGTCTAATAATATGGATCATGTGAAACGTATACTAGAAATACCACTTTATACTCATATGCCTGTTTATAATGCTTATCCTATTTCTACTGATATCAAATATGCAGGAACTATTATGAAGAATCCTCATTGTGAATATCAAATAGCGGATACATATAAGAACCTTACAGAAAATGTAGATTATATCTCTATCAATCACAAAACCTATACACATATTGTAGGTTTGAATAACTACTATGGTTCATGTGATATTCCAAAATAATATTTTCATAAATAAATCCTTTCGTTTGTCATAGGCGGAAACCCACTGCCAATAGGTGGGAGGAGCCTCGTAAATCGT
>NZ_DBPF01000063.1:0-397 GCF_002299355.1 Catenibacterium sp. UBA627 | reverse complement strand
TTTTTCCTTCCAATACTGTTTTGATAAGATCGAACTATACTTATGCCATAAGTGGTATGTTGTTGCCTGCTTTACAATTTTGACAATATTGCAAACTCTATCTGTTGTGTCGTAACTTAATAAGAAATGTATATGGTCTTTGTCAGTTTCTATCGCAATAATTTCGTAGCCACGAGTATTAGCTATATCGAGAATCTCTTGTTTCACATCATCAGTAATAGAGCCTTTTAGTAGTTGCTTACGGTATTTGGTTACTAGAACTATATATACTTTCAGACTGTATTTTCGTCTGTTATGACGATTGTATCTACTATCCACAGTTCACCTCAAAATATAGATATTTCGCTGTAAATTAGATATAATTTAGATATAACATATAGTGAAATATCTATGAAAG
>NZ_DBPF01000057.1:5530-5908 GCF_002299355.1 Catenibacterium sp. UBA627 | reverse complement strand
CCGTCTTGAAACTCTTCAGCAATGTCCTCATCTCTTTCTATCTTTTTTAATACTTCAGCTTCATGAGCGCCGATTTATAGGCGTCAATAAAATTTGATTTTCACTAGCCTGTGGTCTGTGGGTATTCAAATAATTCTTTTACATTACAAAACCATCTTAAAAATGTAACTTGATTTAGTAAATGCTGATTATAAGTATAATAATGCCTATTAGTTTGGGTTCGGTTTGCCTTTAAAGTTCCTTTTCTATCTCAACGTTATAATATCTTAACAGATACGCCTAAAAGTCAACAAAATCCTTTGGTTTATAATTTGTGATATTTAATGAGTTCATTTAACGCTCTCCTTTGGAGAAATTTGAACACATTTAATCATAACA
>NZ_DBPF01000057.1:0-5430 GCF_002299355.1 Catenibacterium sp. UBA627 | reverse complement strand
ATACTTTCTTCTATCTCTTTATTAAGTGCTTCAATATCACCTAATATATCATGAGTAGGACGATACTCAACCTTCTCATAAACAATTTCTTTATATTTATTCATAGAAAGATCATAATCATTCTCTGCAATCTCTTCCTTAGGTACAAAGAAACTCTGTTCTGTTCTCTTTCTATCTTTTTCTTCATCTAAATGTTCATATCTATGAATAATATCAGGAATATCATTTTCTCCTACTGGTGAACGCTTATCATCTAATGAAAGACCATCAGCTTTCATATCATAGAACCAAACATTATCAGTACCACCTGTTGTAGTCTTAGTAAAGACTAATATAGCTGTAGATACTCCTGCATAAGGTTTAAATACACCACTAGGCATAGAAATAACTGCATGTAACTGGTTGTTCTCTACTAGTTCTTTTCTAATACTCTTATGTGCTTTACTAGAACCAAATAATACACCATCAGGTACAATACATGCACATCTACCACCAACCTGTAATGAACGTAAGAATAACGCAATAAATAACAATTCTGTCTTCTTAGTCTTACATACAGATAATAAGTTTTCTGCAACTACCTCATAGTCTAATGACCCCTTGAATGGCGGATTTGCAAGGATTAAAGAGTACTTATTCTCATCAATATTCTGTTGTGAAAGACTGTCTCTATATTCTATTTGTGGATTATCTACATAATGAGAAATAAGGTTCATAGCCCCAATTCTAAGCATTGTAGAATCCATATCAAAACCATTAAACATCTTATTATTAAAATGTTCTTTAAGTTTATCATCTAAAAATAATTCTTCATGTTTTTCTCTTAAGTATTCTTCAGCACCAATAAGGAACCCAGCAGTCCCCATCGCTGGATCACATATTGTATCTGTAGGTACAGGTTTTACAAGATTTACCATCATATTAATAATATGTCTAGGTGTTCTAAACTGTCCATTTGTGCCAGATGTTGCAAGTTTATTTAATAGGTATTCATATAAATCACCTTTTACATCTGCTTCTTCTGTATTGAGTCCTTCTATTCCTGTAACTACTTTCTGTAATAGGTTTGCAGTAGGAATCTTAAAGATGGCATCTCTCATAAATCTTGCATAAGAAGATTCACCATCACCTTTTAAATTCTTAATGAATGGGAATAATTCATCATTCATGATTTGATACATCTTATCAGCACTACCAATGTCTTTAAAATGATGCCATCTCAAATATGGTTTATCTTTAGGAAATAGACCTTCATATTCCATCCCAAATAGTTCAGCATCTGCTTCATTCTTTGTTTCTACTTCATCCAATTGTTTAATAAACATAAGATAAGTGAATTGTTCAATGACATCTAAAGGGTTAGTAATTCCTCCTGTCCAGAACGACTCCCATATCTTATCTACCTTATTCTTTAATTCTCCAGTTAACATATTTTTCTCCTTATCATTTGTCATTATAACATAGTTCAGTTAAGTAAAAAAAAGAACAACTCTTTTCAGAGCTGTTCTATAATTTCTTTAAAGTTTCTTCTACATCATCTAGAATCTGACTGAACTTAGTTAAAGCTCTAGATACAGGTTCTGGTGTACTAAAATCTACACCTGCATGCTTTAATTCATCTAATGGATAAGCACTACCACCCATTGATAAGAATTCTAAGTATTTCTTTACAGCACCTTCTTCATTATTAAGAATTGCTTCACTTAGCGCAACTGCTGCACAATAACTTGTTGCATACTTATATACATAGAACGGTCTATAGAAATGAGGAATTCTAGCCCATTCATACTGTACTTCATCATCAATGACGAGATCTTCACCAAAATAATCTTTAATCAAGTTCTTATATAATGTATTCATGCTTGCTGCAGTGATGGCTTCTCCTCTTTCAGCCATGGCATGTGCATCTCTTTCAAATTCTGCAAACATTGTCTGACGATATACAGTGCCCTTGAAACCTTCTAGATAGTGGTTTAATAAAGCCAAACGTTCTTTAGGTTCAGTTGTCTTCTGTAATAACTGTTCTACAAGTAAGTTTTCATTGACTGTAGAAGCGACTTCAGCCACAAAGAGTGTATAGTCTGCATTCTGTGGTGTCTGTGTATGGTTAGAAAGCCATGTATGCTGTGAATGACCCATTTCATGGGCAATTGTACTGACACTATCTAATGTACCTGTAAAGCTTGTAAGGATGTATGGATTAGAGTCATAAGTACCACTAGAGAAAGCACCACCACGTTTACCATTATTAGGATAAACATCAATCCATCTATCCTTATAAGCCTGTTTTACTCTATTGACATAGTCTTCACCTAGTGGTGTGACTGCATCTAATACCATCTGCTGTGCTTCTTCATAAGTATATGACTTAGATGATCCTGCAACTAGAGGTGTATAAACATCATAATAATGGAGTTCATCTAAACCAAGCATCTGTTTTCTTAAACGTACATAACGATACATTTCAGGCATGAACTTTCTTACTGTATCGACTAAACTATCATACACTACACCTGGTACATGTTCATATGCCATGCTCATTGCACGTGAAGACTCATAATGTCTCACCTGTGCTTCTGCCACTGCTTCTTTAATACATGCATTATATGTAGAGGCAAAGGTATTAATATGTTCCTTGAATCCTTTATAGAAAGATTTAAAGGCATTTAATCTAAGTGTACGGTCTTCACTCATCTGTAAAAGAATATAGTTAGACTGGTTGAGTTCATGGACTTCTCCATTTGAATCAGTCACTGATTCAAATGTCATATCAGCATCCTGTAAGCTTTCAGAAATCTTACTAGGAGCCCCTAATGTTTCTGTAAAGGCAGCAAGAAGTGCCTCTTCTTTTGCACTTAATACATGAGGTTTCTGATCTAATAACTTCTGCATATTAAATGCATATGGTAATAAATCATCTGAATGTACAATTGATTCTAAAACGTCTTCATCAAGTGATAGGATTTCTGGTTCAGCAAAGCTGATTGCAGTTGCGTAAGCTGTATAGACCTGATACGCTTTTGCTTCCATTGCCTGTGCGTCACTATCTCTTGTATCTTCACAGTTTCTAAGTGATGCATAACAATAGAAATCAGATAACTTTCTACCTAGATGTGTATCAAAATCAAAGAATTCTCTGATTGTTTTCGCATTATTGAGTTTACCCTGGTATTCAGGTAATTTCTTAATCATTTCATCAAGTTCAGGTAATGCGTTATTCCATTCTTCATCATTTTTAAAAAGTGTTGAGAGGTCCCACATATATTGTGGATCCATATCTTTACGTTCTTTCATTGTTTCTGACATAATACTGCTCCTTTCAATGAGTTAGTTATAGTATACCACTCATTTGTGTTTCATACACAAAAAAAGATGATTCCAAAGGAATCATCTCTTAAATAATTAGTCGTTTAAAGCTTCGATCATAGCTACGTATGATTCAACCTGTAATGATGCTCCACCAACTAAAGCACCATCGATGTTTGGCTGTTCAAGTAAAGCTTTTAATGTAGCAGGCTTTACAGATCCTCCGTACTGAATTCTTACTTTTTCAGCAACGTCCTGACCATAAAGTTCAGCAACTACACCTCTAATGTAACCACAAACATCTTCTGCGATTTCATTAGTTGCAGTCTTACCAGTTCCGATAGCCCAGATTGGTTCATAAGCGATAACTACTCTTTCAGCAGCTTCAGCTGTAACATCCTTGAATGCAGCAACAACCTGAGTCTTAACTACATCATGAGTCTTTCCAGCTTCATATTCTTCTAAAGATTCACCAACACAAACGATTGGAGTCATACCGTTGTTTAATACCTGAAGCATCTTTAAGTTAACAGTTTCATCAGTTTCACCGAAGTACTGTCTTCTTTCAGAATGTCCTAAGATAACCCATTCAACACCGATTTCTTTTAACATTCCAACGCTTACTTCACCAGTATAAGCACCACTGTCTTTGAAATGGCAGTTTTCAGCAGCAACAATTAAGTTCTTTGCGCCTTCTTTTGCAGTTGCTAAATCTAAGAAAGGAGTAGCGATACCCCAATCAGCTTTATCAGTTACTTTACCATCAACAGCAGCAACAAATTCCTTTGTTTCTGCGATGCCATGGTTCATTTTCCAGTTTCCTACAATAATTGGTTTTCTCATTTTAAATTATATCTCCTCGAAAAATTATTTATCGTTGATAGCAGCGATACCTGGTAATACTTTACCTTCCATATATTCTAATGATGCTCCTCCACCAGTAGAAATATGAGATACCTTATCAGCGAATCCTAACTGCTTAACAGCAGCTGCAGAGTCACCACCACCGATGATAGTGTTAGCACCCTTAAGGTTAGCTAACATGCTACATACAGCTTTAGTACCTTCTGCGAACTTAGGCATTTCGAATACACCCATAGGGCCATTCCAGATAACTGTCTTAGCACCTTCAAGTTCTTTAGCGAATAATTCAACAGTCTTAGGACCAATATCAAGACCCATGTATCCTTCAGGTACATCTTCACCAACAACCTTGATATCTCCATCTTCACCAAACTTACTGCTTACTACAGAGTCGATTGGAAGGATTAACTTATCTCCACCCTTTTCGATGAATGACTTAGCTAATTCTACCTTATCTTCTTCAACTAATGAAGAACCAACTGTATGTCCCTGAGCTTTAGCGAAAGTATAGCACATACCACCACCGATAATGATCTTATCAGCAACTTTTAATAAGTTTTCAATTACACCGATCTTAGAAGATACTTTAGAACCACCTAAGATAGCTACTAAAGGTCTTTCTGGATCAGATACTGCCTTACCAATATAAGCGATTTCCTTTTCTACTAAGAAACCTGCAACTGCTGGTAAGTGAGAAGCGATTCCTACAGTTGAAGCATGAGCTCTATGAACTGAACCGAATGCATCTTCTACGAATACATCACCAAGTGATGCCCAGTAAGCACCTAATTCAGGATCGTTCTTAGTTTCACCAGCTTCATAACGAGTGTTCTGAACTAAGATAACCTGTCCGTTTTCAGCGTTCTTAACTGCTTCTTCAAGTTCAGCACCGCGAGTAGCGTTTACGAACTTAACATCTCTTCCTAATAATTCAGCAAGTTTAGGAGCAACAACAGCCATATCGTTCTTAGCTTTGTCTTCTTCCTTCTTGATCTTACCTAAATGAGAGAAAAGTACAACAGCCTTTGGGTTGTGATCTAATAAGTAGTTGATTGTTGGTAATGCAGCAACAACTCTGTTATCGTCTGTAATTTCTCCTGTGTTTTTGTCTCTTGGTACATTGAAATCTACACGTACAAGAACTGTCTTGCCTGCGACATCAATATCTCTAATTGTTAATTTATCCATTAATTATCATCCTCCTACGACGAATTATAGCACAATTAAATATTTATATACAATCAAAAATACTATTCTTAC
>NZ_DBPF01000140.1:445-21713 GCF_002299355.1 Catenibacterium sp. UBA627 | reverse complement strand
TCAGGAGAAATCCTGAGTTTTTTATTTTCAGAATATGTAAGAGATTAGAGAATTATTTCTGTTCTGTTATAATATTATTATCACATGTAAGGGAGATTATATAATGGATCAGTCAAAAAGTATTAATATTAAATACTCAATGTTGCAGGGGATTTACTTTGTGGGATTCTGTGCAGTTATGGGCTATGCTGCAGTATATCTAGGGTCAATTGGCATGAGCTCATCTTTAATTGGGATTGTACTTGCAATCGCAAATATTCTAACAAGCATTGCACAACCTGTACTTGGAGGATTTGTAGATAAGTCAAACATTTCTATGAAGAAAGTCTTAATGATCATGTTTGGTTTTTGTAGTATTCTATCTGTATTACTTATGTTTGCAAGTAAGGTTACATTCTTAGCTGCTGCTTTGTTTATTGCAGTCTCTACAATACTCTATACAACAATGCCTTTAGTCAATTCACTTGCTTTCGCATTCCAGAAACAGGGTATTGATGTTAAGTTTGGTGTAGCACGTGGTATTGGATCAGTGGCTTATGCTCTTGCTTCACTTGTATTAGGAAATATAGTAAAAGCAGTGAGTCCTACTTTAATGCCACTTGCTTATATTGTTATTTTCTTAGGTATTTTACCTCTTATTCACTCATTTAAGATGCCTGAGACAGAAATAGATGAAGTGATTGAAGAAAAAGTAGTAGAAAAAGAAAGCACAGGAACTTTTATTAAGAAGCATCTTAAATTCATGATCTTCTTAGCTGGTTTTGTATTAGTTTATTTTGATCATACAATCATTAATAATTTCTTTATCAATGTAATTAGAAACGTTGGTGGTAATACTGGAGATATGGGTAATGCAGTATTTTTGGCTGCGATGTTGGAACTACCAACAATGGCTTTATTTGAAAAGTATAAAAATAAAATCAATATCAAAAATACAATCATTATTTCCGCAATATTCTTCACACTGAAACATACTTTAACTTATTTTGCGACAAATATGTTTATGATCTATTTAGCTCAGGCAACTCAGATGCTTGCTTATGCATTATTTATTCCTGCATCTGTTTATTATGTAGATAAATTATTTGATGCAAAGGATGCAGTTAAAGGACAGGCACTCGTTACCACAAGCATGACTGTATCTGGTGTACTAGCTAGTTTCTTAGGTGGTATTTTACTAGATAGTATGGGTGTTTATGAAACATTATTTTTAGGTTTAGTATTAAGTATAGTAGGTACAATTGTGATGATTGTGACTGTTGAAAACGTAAATAAGAAGGGGGCTTGAATATGTTAGATGTTTTAAAAACAAGAAGAAGTATTAGAAAATATACAGATGAAATGCCTAGAGATGACGATCTTGAGAGAATTGTGGAGGCTGGCTTATATGCTCCTACTGGTATGGGCAGACAGGGTGTTAAGTTTGTAGTAGTAAAGAATAAAGAAATGAGAGATTATTTATCAAAGTTGAATGCTAGTGTTATGGGAAGTGATAAAGATCCTTTCTATGGTGCGCCTGTAGTGATTGTTGTTTTATCAAAGAAAGAATATCCTACATATATCTATGATGGATCACTTGCGATTGGCAATATGCTCAATGAAGCGCATGGCTTAGGACTTGGTTCTTGCTGGATTCATCGTGCGAAAGAAGTATTTGAAGGTGAAGAAGGTCAGAGACTTCTTAAAGAATGGGGTATTGAAGAAGGCTATGAAGGCATCGGAAATATTATTATAGGATTTGCGGATGGTAAGGCTCCAGAAGCAGCACCTCGTCTTGATAATCGTGTGATTACAATCGAATAATGAAAAAATCCTCCACAAGGAGGATTATTTTTTTATAGGAAACAAAGAAAGGATACCGGCTGCACCGACACCTAAACAGGCACCTGCACCTATATTATCAAAACAAACACCAATTAATAGACCTAAACTGGCCGTGATAGGTAAATAATATGCTAATTTATCATTGCCTTTTTTCGTGACAATCACCTTGACTAAAGTATAATATACCTATATGAAGATCAGATGTTTATTCAGGAAATAATGTCTTAAGAATATCCTCTAATCCATTTTTATCAATAGGTTTACAGATAATATCGGCTTGTGCCTTTAATTCATCTACGGCATTACCCATAGCTACACCTATCTGACATAATTGAATCATTTCAATATCATTAAGACCATCACCAAATGCATAGGTATCTTTGATATCTAAACCATAATGTTCGAGAACTTTCTTAATACCGATAGCTTTGCTCATTTTAGGAGAAAAGAACTCAAATGAATTATCACTGCCATGCTGATCAAAACTGATAGTAGTACCAAACTTGCCATCTAAATAGTCGCTTACTCTCTGCTTGTCTTTATTTGTGACATTGGCTTCTATCTTAATGGCACGTTTTAAGACATCATTACGGTCAAAATCCATAGAGAACATTTCTTCCATGCCGAGGTTCTTAAAGAACGTATAAAGCTCTTTATAACGTTTATCAATATAAATATGATGTGCTGTTTCAATCATATAATCACAATTCAGTTCTTCAAGCATATCAACTGTCTGAGTCGCAAGTTCTGTATCCATTCTCTCTTCAAAGATAGATTCACCATCAATCTCGATATAACCACCGTTATATAAGACATAACCATCAAACCCCAAATCAAGGAACTGCTGGTTGATCATGGCTTTAGGACGACCACTGCAGATAAAAAGCTTATGCCCATCATTTTGAATTCTTTTAAGTTCTCTTTTTACACCTTCAGGTACATCATAAACTCCATAAGTGTTATCTACAAGCGTACCATCAATATCAAAAAATAATACTTTCTCTTTCATATGTTTCTACTTTACCTCTGGTCTTAATATTTCTACAAACTTAAACTCATTGTTGTCATATGTATAATGAAGAATACAGCAATTAGTAAATCCTCCAGAGTTAAAAATAATGTTTGGGTCATTAAATGCACTAAAGAATTGCATAGAAGCACCGCCATGACTTACTGCAAGAACCACTTCATGGTTTTCTTTATTCATGATTTCAGTTAATGTTTTTACAACTCTATGTTGTACTTGTTTGGCTGTTTCGCCACCATAATGGGGAAATAAGTCATCATATTTAAAATCATCAAAATGAGGATTTAAATCTTCACTTTCTCCTTCAAATAATCCAAAATCTCTTTCCTTAAGACCTTTTACTCTTGTATAAGGTACTTGGCCGTCTGTTACTATTTCTAATGTATCAGATGCTCTTTCAGCCGTACTAGAGTAGTAATGATCAAAAGGAATGTCCTTGATTAACTCTTTTGCAGCTTCTGCCTGCTTAATACCTAGTTCAGTAAGTGGAGAATCACATGATCCCTGAATCCTTCTTCTAACATTAAATAGAGTCTGTCCATGACGCATCATATATAAATGTTTCATAATAAATTTCCTCCTGTATTTATGCGGTTTTTTAGGGGTTTAAAACACTATAAAGCCTTAAACTAGTAACAAATCAGTAATAAGAAAAAAGCCGTTGAACATGTTTTAACCGTTAACGTAATAAGTATATCATAATATAACAAAAAAGCCGATTGAAGTCGGCTCTTTTATGTAAGAAGATTTATAATTTATGTAAAAAAGAAGTCCTGACTCCCCACAAAATTAAAGCCCCTTTTCTTTTATGGATTCATCATAAGTTATAACTACAACTCCATCTTAAAAGATATACTTTCGTTTTCTTGTGTATTATTATATAAGTTATAAAAATATCATTTCGTTATTCGCAAAACTAATCGATGTAGAGATTATTTAGAAATGGTAATAGATATTTTAAATAAAATAAACTGACATTTAATTATGAAAGTACACAAATAATACACTTTTCTTTGTTATGATAGTGCAATAGATGAGGAGTGGTGGATATGAATGAATTAAAAGGCCTCTCACAACAAGAGGTAAAAGAAAGAATAGAACAGGGACAGGTGAACTATACAGGTCAGTCTATCTCTAAAACTAAAAAGGAAATTGTGAAGCAGCATACACTTACATATTTCAACTTTTTAAATATATTTTTAGCTGTTTTGATTATGATTTCAGGACAGTTGCAGAATCTAACGTTTATTGGTGTTATGGTAGCTAATACAATATTAGGTATCATTCAGGAATTCAAGGTTAAGAAAACTATTGATAAGCTAAGTGTTGTTACAGTGGAAAAAGTTAAAACACTTCGTGATGGTCAGCTGATTGATGTTCCTGTAGAAGAGCTTGTTATGGATGATATTATTTTCTTACAAGCTGGTAATCAGATTGGCACAGACTGCCAGGTTGTAGAAAATCATGCATTAGAAATCAATGAATCTCTTTTGACCGGGGAATCAGTAGCTGTTAAAAAGAAGGAGAATGATGAAATCTATGCAGGAACCTTCGTCGTGGCAGGAAGTGGTTATGCAAAAGTAATCCGTGTAGGGAATGCGAACTATTCTACAAAGCTAGTGAACCAAGCTAAACATAAGAATCTTGCATCTAGTGAGATGAGAGATTCTATTGAGAAGATTATCAAGGTTATGAGTATTATTATTGTACCTGTAGGTATACTACTTTTTAGAGCACAATATAAAGCCATGCCGAATGATTTTAATACAGCCCTTGTTAAAACGGTAGGCGGTGTTATAGGCATGATTCCTGAAGGACTTGTCCTTCTTACTTCTTTATCTTTTGTATTAGGTGTTGGTCGTCTTGCAAAAAAGAAAGCTCTTGTTCAACAGATGGAATCTATTGAAGCATTAAGCAGAGTAGATGTACTATGTCTTGATAAAACAGGGACTATTACAACAGGTGAACTTAAAGTTAAACATATTGTTCCTATTAGTGATCAATATACGCGTGAGATGATTTGTGATATTATGGGTTCATTTGCTTTCTTAGTAGATGATATCAACCCAACTCAGAAAGCTTTAATGAATTACTTCACTAAAAATGATAAATATCATAAGAAATCAGAAGTACCATTTTCTTCAGAACGTAAATATCGTGCCATTACTTTTGATGATGATCGTTCTTTTGTATTAGGTGCTCCTGAATTCTTGACTGATAATAAAGAAATCTTAGATCAGGTCAGTGGTTATTCTGAATTTGGATTACGTGTATTACTGTTAGGAGAAGCAGATTATTTAGAAGAGGGACATTATCATTCTCTTATTCCAGTTTGTCTTATTACTATTAGTGATATCATTAAAGAAGATGCACATGATACATTTGATTATTTCAAATCTCAGGGTGTTTCTATTAAAGTCCTTTCAGGAGATAACCCTCTTACAGTTTCTCGTGTATGTACCCTTGCAGGGCTTGATAACGCAACTAATTATATGGATGCTTCGACTCTCCCTGATACTGTAGATGAAATGAAACAAGTATTAGGAGAAACATGTGTCTTTGGACGTGTTAAACCAGAACAGAAACAATTGATTATCAAAGCTTTCCAGGAAAATGGTCATGTTGTTGGTATGGTGGGTGATGGTGTCAATGATGTACTTGCAATTAAGGATGCAGATTGTGGTATTGCGATGGCCAATGGCGCAGATGCGGCTAAGCAGGCAGCGCATATTGTATTATTAGATTCTAACTTCAGTTCAATGAAGGAAATTGTAAACGAAGGTCGTGTCATCATTGCGAATATTGAAAAGGTCAGCTCACTCTATCTAACTAAGACTATTTATTCTACAATTCTTAGTCTGATCTTTGGATTCTTCTGCTTAACTTATCCATTTACGCCTTTCCAGCTCTCTTTGGTAAGTGGTATGGCAATTGGATTACCATCATTCATTATTACTCTTGAACACGATACAACAATGAGTTCTAAGGGCTTCTTAACACATGTGATTCATACAGCACTTCCATGTGCTTTAAGTGTTGTAGTGCTTGTACTGTTTAATTTTTTATTAAAGTGGGTGTTCTTCTTAAATGCGAAATACTTTTCTACATATAGTTTCTTAGTGACTATATTTATTAGTTTTATTGTATTATTTAAGGTTTCTAAACCACTCAATTTTTTAAGAAAGTTTAATATTGGTTTAAATATCCTACTTACTATTGGCTGTCTTTATGCAATTCCAACCTATTTTTATATGTATCCTATTACGGACTTACGTGTTATTATAGTAGTAGCTTTTGAATGTGTTGTTGCTTATTATTTAGTCGCACTTATTACAAAAGCATTAGATAACATAACTGAATATAGACGTTGGAAGAGGGAGAAGCATGGATAAAAAATATTTTTTCTTTGATATTGATGGCACTTTGACAGATATTAAAACAGGTATTCCTGTACCTAGTGCATTAGAAACAATTAAAAAATTACAGGACAAAGGACATTTTGTCGCAATTGCGACAGGGCGTGCTTATTATAAAACAAAAGATACTGCTAAGATGCTTGGTATTCATAATCTTGTATCTAATGGAGGGGCAGCACTTATTTATAATGACGAGTTAGTGACAAATAGTCCGTTAGACAGAGAAAAGGCTCTTGCGCTTATTCATGAAGCAGATGAAAAAGGCTTTGGAATATTAATTGCTGTTAATGATAGTATTGATGTCGTGATGAAGGATGAACGCTTTATTGAACAGGTAGGAGAAAGACAGGAACCAACCCGTTATATTCTTGATAAGTCATTGAACTATGATGATTTGAAGGATATCTATAAGATTTATATTGCGATTCCAGAAGACAAAGAAGAAGAACTTACTCTAAGAGATACAGTGGGTCATATCCGCTTTGTACCGCCTTATCTCACTTATCAGCATGATGCAAAAGAAAAAGGTATCATTAAGATGATGGAGTATTTAAAGGCTGATATTAAAGATGTTGTTGTTTTTGGTGATGGTGAGAATGATCTTGTTATGTTTAAGAAGGAATGGACATCTATTGCGATGGGTAATGGTGTAGAAGACTTAAAGAAAAAAGCAGATTTTGTCACAAAAGATTCTACAGATGATGGTATAGAATATGCATGTCGTCATTTTGGATGGATTGATTAAGAAGGAGTAATCCTTCTTTTTTTATATATAACACAAATACATGTATAGATAATTATAAAACAACTAAATAAACTTATGATATTAATAAGAATACTTGTATACAATCTATGAATAATGTGATAGAATAGATTCAACCTTCAAAAAGGAGTTGATGATATGGATCAGAATATAAAAGATTGTTTTAAAAAATCTTTAGATGAGACAGCTATCCCTGGTGAACTTTATAAGAAGTATTCTGTAAAGAAAGGCTTACGTAATGAAGATGGTACTGGTGTATTAGTTGGTTTGACAAATATATCAGATGTAGTGGGATACAAGAAGGTTGATGGTGAAAAAGTTGATGACTATGGTACATTGTATTATCGTGGTATCAATGTGAAAGACATTGTGGAAAATGGAAAAGGACGCCGTTTCCTCTATGAAGAAGTGTGCTTCTTGATTCTATTTGGCTATTTACCAAATAGAGAGGAATTGGAGCATTTTAAGAAGATGATTAGTGATCATTATACCTTGCCTGAAAGATACCTAGAATTAAATATTTTGGGCTATCCAGAGAAGAATCTCATGAACAAGCTACAAAGAGAAGTATTGATGCTTTATAGCTATGATGATGATCCAGACAATGTAGGCGTATTAGAAACATTATATAAGGGAATTGATTTGATTGCGAAGATTCCTGTTATTGTTAGCTATACATATCAATCAAAGGTCCATCATTTTGATAAGGGATCTATGATTATTCATCATCAGAATTATGATTATTCTATTGCTGAACAGATTTTATATTTATTAAGAAGAGATGGTACATTCTCAAATAAGGAAGCAGAAGTACTTAATACTGCACTTATTCTACATGCAGACCATGGTGGAGGTAATAACTCTACATTCACAAATGTTGTTATATCTTCTACTGGTACAGATATCTATTCAGCTATTTCTGGTGCTATTGGTTCTTTAAAAGGTCCAAAACATGGTGGGGCAAATTTAGCTGTTAAGAAGCAGATGGAACTTGTTATTAACGAAATTGGTATACAAGCTTCAGAACTTCGTATTAGACAGATAGTCCAGGATATCTTAGATGGGGACTTTAATGATCATACAGGACTTATTTATGGTATTGGACATGCCGTTTATACACTAAGTGATCCACGCAGTGAAATCTTAGCAAAACAATGTGAAGAACTATCATACGAAAAATTTAGACATGATGAATATGAATTCTATAGAAAATTCTCAGCTATTGCGATTGATGAAATCTATAAAAGAAAAGGAATTCATGTTTGTACGAATGTCGATTTCTATAGTGGTTTAGTATATGATATGCTTGGTATTCCTGAAGATCTCTATACATTACTCTTTGTAATTGGTAGAACAGTTGGATGGGTTGCTCATAATATTGAATCTAAGCTTTATAGTGGACGAATTGTTAGACCTGCCACTAAATTTGTGGGAGAACTTAAAGAATATAAAAATATCGAAGATAGATAGGGAAAGTGCGACTAAAATCGCATTTTTTCTTTTGATTTCAATAAAAACACTACACTTTTGAACCAATAAATGTTATTATCTTTACAAGGATGTTGTCCTCTTAAGGAGAAATATATGATTGTTTCCTATTTATTGACAATATGTGGTTCTTTAATCATAATTATTGGAGCTGCTGTATTTATTATTGGAAAACACAGCAAATAAAGTACTCCGGCTTAATTTTAAAATTAAGTCGGAGTTTTTAGCTGCTTAGTATTTAAGTTTTCACCTATTGCTAGTCAATCCTTATTCTTATTGCGTGTCTACTTCGCCTCTATCGTATAGACTACTTGTAGCCACAACGTTACTTTTAGACAGTATATTTAATGCGTCATTAACATCTGCATTTAGTACATTCTCATCAGCTGTTCTATACTGTCCACGATGTATTCTCTTACCATTGAAATGATATTTTATCACTGTTATAGATTGGTATTGCATCCTTATCCCCGAATCAAGCCTATGAGGTGTACGATTCTTCCGGCATTACAAATATGATGCCATTTGATTTACAGAGATATTCAAGTTTATCTTGAAGCATCTCATATGGGATATCAACAAAACTCTGATTATTACTTTTACCTATATTGAAATCCTTCTGAAATGTTTCGTTATAGCCCGCAACAAGTATTCCTATATCATTATCAAGACAATAATTAATCACAATGCGTGCAGTTTTGTTCATGTAGTTATTGATTCTATTGTTGCGCTTACGTGTTATTGTCTTTTGGGCATTTTATTGACATAGTTCTGTTTTTCCCTGATGGACTCTAATCGTGCATTCTCCTGTCAATTTAGGAAAAGAGTTTCCTATACTTTTATTCTAGATCACTCAATTATAAGCACTAAAAAAAGCGCCGAAGCGCTTTTTGATTATTTTACTTTATGAATCCAGTTGAACTTATCTGGAAGCTTACCCCATTGGATACCTGTTAAAGTATCATATAATTTCTGAGTTAATTCACCAGTCTTGAAGTCATTGATAAGAACTTCTTCACCCTTATAACATAATTCACCAACTGGAGAAATAACTGCTGCAGTACCTGTACCCCAAGCTTCTTTTAAAGCACCAGTACGTCCTGCTTCCATTAATTCATCAACACTTAGATGACGTTCTTCTACTTTATAGCCCCAGTCACGAAGAATTGTTAACATTGAATCTCTTGTAACACCTGGAAGTACTGAACCTTCAAGAGGTGCAGTGACTACTGTATCGTTGATTAAGAACATGATGTTCATAGAACCAACTTCTTCAACATACTTTCTTTCCTGACCATCTAGCCATAATACCTGAGTATAACCATGTTCTTCTGCTTTAACCTGAGCAGCAAGTGAACCAGCATAGTTACCACCACATTTAGTGAAACCAGTACCACCCTTTACAGCTCTTACAAATTCATCTTCGATCCAGATCTTAACTGGTGCAACACCTTCAGGATAGTAATTTCCTACTGGTGTTAAGATAATAACGAATTTATATTTATTTGCTGGATGAACACCAACACCTGGTTCAGTTGCAAACATGAATGGACGAATATATAAAGAAGTTTCAGGTGCAGTAGGAATCCAATCCTGTTCATACTTAACAAGAGTTTCTACTGCTTCTACGAAGTCTTCTTCTGGTAATTCAGCCATACATAAACGTTTGTTTGAGTTTCTCATACGTTTCGCATTCATTTCTGGACGGAATAACTGAACATTTCCTTCAGGATCACGATAAGCCTTTAATCCTTCAAAAGTTTCCTGTGCATAGTGAAGAACCATAGTGGCTGGATCCATCTGAATTGGAGCATATGGTACAATACGTGCATCATGCCATCCTTTTTCAGAATCCCAATCATATACAAACATATGATCTGTAAAATATTTACCGAAGCCAAGATTTGACTGATCTGGCTTTTCTTTAAGAGTCTTTGCTCTTTCTACTTTGATTTCCATTATTAAAATCCCCCTTTAGAATTGTTCTCATTATAGTACTATCATTTGCTAGATGCAATACAAAATGAGGAAATAATACAAAAGAATTTATATAATTTATGGAAAACAGAAAAATATCACTAAATCACTTTAACCTGCAAACTCTTTTCTAATACTGTAAGAGCGGCTTTTTCTAGGTTTTCATCAAAAGAAGCACATCCTTTTGTATCTACTTCAATTAAAGCTTCAGGAAGCGCACTCTTAATCATAATACAATTAGAAATGACACAAATATCAGTCACTACTCCTACAACTCTCACTTCTTCGTAAGCTGTATCCTTTAATAAGTTCGCAAGCATTAAAGATGGGAAAGTATTTTTTTCAATCACTGTATGATTTCTACTTAAAGACTGCAATTCTCCATAAAGTTCATGTCCTTTTGTCTGCGATATACAGTGAGGAACAGGTAAATTCTTACCTTCCTGTGTTTCTAGATAGTTATTAAAGTGTGTATCTTTAGTAAACCAGACCTCTTCACCTTCTTCTTCATATTTCTTTACTAATGAAATGATATAAGGGGCGATCTTGGTTGCTTTTTCAAATCCAAGTGCACCATCCACAAAATCATTCTGATAATCTACAACAACCAGTAGTTTCTTGCTCATGATTAAACCTCCTTTTTTATTTATTATAAACCACTTTCATATGTTATAATAGGGGACAGAGAGGTGTTTTTTATGGATAAGAATTTATTAGGTATGTATGATTTGAAAATTGAAAGATTAAAGAAAGCATTAGAAAGAAATAACATGACTTGTGAAGTGCTTAATACTGAAGAAGAACTTCATGATTATTTCAAGACAATTTTCAAGGACCAAAAGGTAGTGGCAGTAGGCGGTTCTATGTCACTTGATGAAATGCATGTATTGGATTTAGTACGTGCAAGTGATGTGAAGTTTCTTGATCGTTATGCTAAAGGATTAACTAAAGAAGAAATCAACGCAATACATCATGAAGCATTTAATGCGGATATTTATTTAACGAGTACCAATGCAATGACAACAGATGGCTGCTTATATAATATCGATGGCAATGGTAATAGAGTGGCCGCAATGATCTATGGACCTAAGGATGTTTATGTCGTTGCTGGTGTCAATAAGATCTTTGAAACAGAGGAAGAAGCCATTGATCATATTAAGAACGTGTCAGCACCAGCAAATGCAATCAGATTAAACCGTCAAACAGGCTGTGCTGTTGCTGGTAAGTGTGTCAATTGTATGTCAGATCAAAGAATCTGTGCATCTTATGTCAAACTTGCACGCCAGGGAAACAAGGATAGAATCCATGTAATTATTATGAGACAGGAGTTAGGTTATTAATATGAAAGCAGGAATACTATGTCCTATCTCTGCACTACCATCATCTTATGGTGTAGGAGATTTTGGAAAGAACGCATATAGATTTGTAGATCAGCTAAAGAAATCAGATATAAAGATCTGGCAGATCTTACCACTTAATCCTTTAGCATATGGTAATTCGCCTTATCAGCCTTATTCATCTTATGCCGGTGATGAACTTTATATTGATTTAGAAGACTTAGTTAAAGATGGATTACTTGAAAAAAGAGAACTAAAAACATTTAATAAACAGGCTGAAACAGTGGAATATGAAGCTGTGCGTGCACATAAAGAAAACTTATTAAGACTCGCTTATAAAAGATTTGAATTTAATGATGATTTTAAGCAGTTTGTGGAAGACAATAAATGGGTTGAGGGTTATGCATTATTTCGTACCTTTAAATTGACAAATGAGGGAAAGCCATGGACAGAGTGGCATGAGGAATATAAGAAGTTCCCTAAACATCAGTCTTTTGAATTATTACCTTTTGAGAAAGAAATCAATTATCAGGAGTTCTTGCAGTACTATTTCTTTAAACAGTGGTATGCATTAAAGAAATATGCGAATGATCAGGGTATTATGATTATAGGGGATATGCCTATTTATGTAGGATTAGATAGTGCTGATTGCTGGTTAGATCAGGAAGACTTCTTATTAAAGGAAGATGGCACACCTTCATTTGTAGCAGGTGTACCACCTGATTATTTTAGTGAATTTGGACAGAGATGGGGTAACCCTATCTATGACTGGGATCATCTAGAAAAGACAAATTTCAAGTTCTGGATTGATAGAATTCATAGTGCAAATAAGCTTTATGATGAAGTACGTATTGATCATTTCCGTGGATTTGATACTTATTGGAAGATTCCAGCATCAGAACCTACTGCAGTAGTAGGGGAATGGGTTGAAGCACCAGGCTATGCACTATTTGACAAATTATTTGAAGAATATCCAGATACACATATTCTTGCTGAAGATCTAGGATTATTAAGAGATGAAGTATATGAATTAAGAGATCATTATAATTTCAAGGGAATGTATATCTTCCAGTTCCATTACAAGGATGAATTTGATTTTGATAAGGTCGTTGTATATAGCGGTACACATGATAATGATACATTAATGGGATGGTATAGTAATCTTGATGAAGATACAGTAAAGGAAGTGGATTTACTTCTTGAAGGTTATAAAGAACGTAAGAAACATCGTCAAATGATTCATTACTGTATGGATCTTCCTGCCGAGTCTGTCATTATTCCTGTATGGGATCTTCTAGGAGAACCAGAAACATCACGCTTTAATACTCCAGGTACAATTGGATCTCCTAACTGGGAATGGAAGATGTCTCGCTTTGCAGAATTAAATAAGGAAATGAAATTCATGAAGAAAATCATTCATGATACGAATCGAGATGAAACTCTATGAAAAGAGCTCTTGTATTAAGTGGTGGAGGATCAAAAGGAGCCTATGAAGCAGGTTTCTTACTTGCTGCAAAAGAATTAAACCAACATTTTGATATTGTGACAGGAACTTCTATTGGTGCTCTTAATGGTGCGTTAGTCGCTATGGGAGACTATGAAGGATTAGAGTATACATGGAATATATTAGATATGGATCATGTCTTTAATAATGCCCCTGATTTAACGGATTTAAGAGATGACTTTATGACAACTTCTTTATTTAATAAGGAAGAGGGAAGTAATTTGTCTGAACTTAAAGAATCCATTGCCCAGCAGACATCTTTAGCTCAGTCTTTTTTAAGATATTATTTCAAAAACAAAGGGGCAGACAATACACCTTTTGTAGAACACTGCCGCGGACTGATGGATGAAGAACGTCTATTGTCTTCACCTATTGATTTTGGTATATGTACAGTTCAGTTTCCAAGTATGAAAGCATGTTATAAGACTAAATCAGAAATGGAAAGAGGACATATGCTTGATTATTTACTTGCAAGTAGTGCCTGCTTTCCTGTCTTTCCAATGACAGTAATAAATGGTAATAAATATATTGATGGAGGATTTAGTGATAATCTTCCTATTGATCTTGCCTTAGATATGGGTGCAGATGAAATAGTCGTAGTGGATATGCATCTTATTCCAGTTCATCCACAATATATCAATCGTCCTTCTATTCTTTATTCATGTCCACCAGTTGATTTAGGTGGTTTTATGGACTTTAATAAGGATGTACTAGAAAGAAATAAGCGTTTGGGCTACTTAATGGCTTATAAGCTATTTGGAAATTATGAAGGCAATCAGTATACTTTTCTTCCTTCAAATCAGACAGTATTTCATGATTACTATAAACAATTATTGATGATGGAAAAAGAAATGAGAGGATTCTTTAATAGTAATTCTTCAGAACTGACATCTTTATTATTAGAAGCCAATCATCAAATGATCTTAAATCTCAAAGATTATACATATATTACATTAGATTTTATTGGAGAATTAATGGGCTTTGATGATTTAAAGGTTTACGCGTTTGAAGAATACAAGAATATGATTCGTCATGCATTTGAGAAATATATGGAGAAGGATTATTTCCCTCAGGAACTAAGTCTGACAAGGGTCAATCTATCTTTCTTACAAAATCATCTCAACAGAGAATCTATTGTGGGATTCTTTCTACATCAAATGAAATACAAGGAAGCAATGGATATGAAGTCATATTATACGTTCTGTAAAAAGGAACTAATGATGGCTTCACTCATTTATTTATTAATAGGAGGTTTAACAGATGAACATCATTAAAAGGAAATGCCAGAAAGAAGATATAAAAGAAGTTATTTCTCTTTTTAATGAAGTGATTGAAACAGGACTTTATCTTGAAGAAGACACGCCTGTTCTTGATGATTTTATTGAATCATCATCATATTGTGGTGTGATGCTTGATGATCATCTATTAGTAGGTGCTTATTTGATTAAATCTTTAGGAACAGGACATTGTAAGCATATTGCAACTTGTTCTTATGCAATTAAAGCTGACTATAAGAAAGAACTAGATAGTCTGATTAAAGACTCTTTGGAACAGGCATTTAAAGCTGGATATGCAATTATGCAATTAAATACAGTTACAAAAACATTAAAGGCAGTTTTAGATACAGTAGGCTTTAAGAGTTTAGGAATGATTCGTGATGGCTTTAAAACGTCTAAAGGTGATTATGAGAACACTTATGTTTTATATCGTACTCTAGATGAATCTGTTTTAGAATGTAAGGAAAAACAGGACCCTATGTCTATTGAAATCAGTCATATCTCAAAGAAGATTCAAAATAGAGGAATTTATTGGATTGTATCAGAAGTCAAACATTATCGTATACAAACAAAAAGAGAATACTCTACCTTTGATTATCGTGATCTTCATTATCAATCAGAAGAAGATATTAAAAAATTTGTAGAAAATATTTTCCATAAGTATTATATTGAGAATGAAAAAAATCATGATACTGTGCATGTTTTATCCGTTCATACATCTAAGGATGATGCAGTAGCTGAATGGATCAAAAGAGATGATCTAGAATTACAGAAGCAGATGACAAGCATGCATAGTTTTTCAAAGGGAGTTAAATAATGAAGGGACTGAATTATAAAAGAATTGGAATTTATCTTCTTGGATTAGTGATTTTAGGCTGTGGTATTGATCTCAATACAAAGACACAATTAGGTGTGTCACCCATCATCTCTGTAGCTTATAATATCGCCTATCTCACGCATATTCCTATTGGTGTAATGACTTTTATCTATTACGTTTTACTTGTCATTATTCAATGGATTTTACTCGGTAAGAAGTTTGATTATTTTCAATTCTTACAGATTCCAGCCAGTCTTGTCACAAGCTTCTTTATTCAGCTATTCGATGGAGTTATTCCCGTCGCTTCTAGCTTTCCAGCTCGTATAGCCATGCTTATTCTTGCGATTATAATTACGGGCATTGGGGCATCGCTCACTGTAGGTATGAAAATAGTACCTAATCCTGCTGATGGCTTAGCAAGTGTTATTGGAGAAAAGTGTAATAAAGGCTTTGGTTTTGGTAAGAATCTCTTTGACGGTATTTCTATTATCATTTCACTTATTATCGGTTTTGTCTTTACAGGTGGTATTTTGGGTATTGGACTAGGAACAGTGATTTCTATGATTTTTACAGGCCGTGTGATTGCCTTGCTTGAAACAAGTATTTCTAGGCTTTATTCTTCTGTCACAGAAATAGAGTTTGTTGAATAAAGAAGATTAAAAAGGCAAATATGCTCATCTATACATATCTGCCTTTTTTTGTGTGCAAGAATGGCACTAATTCAGTCAGAGATAGTCCGACCACAGGTAATTACTGCCAAGTGTAGTGAACTACAAGACGATACTATAAAGGTTGGAGTGAAGGAAATACGTATCATACCAAAGGCAGATGTAAGTGGCGCATTAAATATCATGCGTAAAAGTAGCGTTGTGGATGTAAATATTCTATACAGTAGAGGCGAAGTGGACACGCAATAAGAATAAGGATTGCCTAGCAATAGGTGGTCAATATTTTTAAACGGATGCGTAAGCATCCTAGAAGCCTTGACTTCTAATACGGAGTATTAAGTCAAAGTAGTTCACTATTAATCCTAAATTTTGGGTAAAAGAATAGGGGATAGACCTGGCTTGGTCAATCCCCTTAATTACTATCAAAGTTAGTTTGAAATTATCATGTAAATGTAGCGCCGTATACGAGACTTGTTACATACGGTGCAATGGGAGACGCAGTAATATTGATTAATCTTAGAATTGATACTATTTCTCGTCTACCCTATTTTGATTAATTATCTAAGTCTTCACCGTTAGTTGCAATGACTTTTTTATACCAATCAAAAGATTTTTTCTTTATGCGTTTAAAAGTACCGTGACCATCATTATCTCTATCAACATAAATGAAGCCATATCTCTTTTCCATTTCACCCGTTCCATTAGAAATAAGATCTATACATCCCCAAGTTGTATATCCCATTAAATCAACACCATCTTCATCCACTGCATCTTTCATTGCTTGAATATGTTTCTTTAAGTATTCAATACGATAGTCATCTTGAATAGAACCATCTTCTTCAATCTTGTCTTTGGCCCCCAAACCATTTTCAACAATAAACAATGGCTTTTGATAACGATCATAAATTTCGTTCATAGTAATTCTTAATCCTAAGGGATCAATTTGCCATCCCCAATCACTTGTATCTAAATATGGATTAACAACTGAAGCAAAAATATTGCTTTCTGTTTGTTTTCCCTTGTCAGGATTAGCACTAGAAACACGAGATGAGTAATATGAGAAGCTAATAAAATCTACTGTATTTTCCTTTAAAATATTTACATCATTCTCTGCAAATGGTATTTCTGCATTTCTTTTTTCAATCCATTTTAAGGCATAGTTTGGGTAATAGCCTCGTGACTGCACATCAATAAACATATAACTTTCTCTATCATCACAAATTGATTTCCAATAATCTTCAGGATTACATGTTTCAGGATAATAAGAACCCGCAGCAAGCATACAACCTACCATATTTTCAGGATTTATCTCATGAGCTAATTTTGTAACTAGAGCACTTGCAACTAATTCATGATGTGCGCAGGTAATCATGGCTTGGGTTTTATTTTCACCTTCTTTAAATCTTAATCCTGCTGCTACAAATGGGAAATGAAGAATCATATTGATTTCATTAAAAGTGAGCCAGTATTTAACTAAACCATTATATCTTTCAAATAATACTTTAGCTAATTTAACAAAACAATCAATCATTTCTCTATTACGCCAGCCACCAAATTTATGAATTAAATGCATTGGGCAATCAAAATGATTAATTGTGACTAATGGTTCAATCCCATATTTTTTACATTCTTTAAAATATTTTCATAAAATAATAATCCTTTTTCGTTAGGTTCCAACTCATCACCAAGAGGGAAAATTCTTGTCCAGGCGATAGATAACCTAAAAGTTTTAAAACCCATTTCTCCCATTAACGCAATATCTTCCTTATAGTGATGGTAAAAATCAACGGTTTGATGACTTGGAAAATAATGATCATCGATTCGATCTATCCACTTTTCTCCAGTGCCAATAGCATAACGATCTGATCCATGGGGCATTAAATCTACATTGGCTAAACCACGACCATCTTCAAATATGCCACCTTCAACCTGATTCGCAGCAGTGGCACCTCCCCACAAGAATCCTTCTTTAAATCCCATATTAAGTTCCTCCTCTATATATTTTGCCACAAACAATTATAACTATCTCTATATTGTTTGGCTTCCTGCCTATAGAATAAAGGATGAGATTGAAGAAAGCAAAAAAAGTTTCCAATTTGGAAACTAGTTTTGTAATTCTAGTAATAGAATATCTATCATGTACTTAATAATATATTCACTGTATTTTTCATCGAGCAGGGGAACGATTATTTGATTTTGACATAATGTAATACTTTCATTACATGTAATAAGCCATTGATCAACATGAGATTCTTTTATACGTTTAATGACACGCTTATTATAATGGAAAGAATGCCCATTTGTACTTAGTACAATTAAGAGATCATTATCTAGAAAATGATAATCCTTGTTAAAATCAGCATCACATATAATTGTCTGAATATCATATATCTGAAGTTCTCTTTGGATATTATAACAAACAGATCTGACATCACCGTGTGCATATAAATATACTTTATTTGCTTGCTTGATATCTTGTATAAGTTTTTGAATTAACTTCAAATTAATATGATTGATCATATATTGGATATTTTGAATGAAATCTTTAGTAAAATACATTACATTTGTTTCAAAACTTTGATGTGGGTTTAAGAATTTTTTTCTTTTTGAGATTAAATCTAAATATTGAATACACGCATTTTTAAATTCTTCATAGTTTTCATAATCTAATTTTCTTATGCATTTTGATACTTGACCTTTAGAAATTAAAGATTCTTTTGAAATATCATCAATACTTAGATTTGGAATTCTATGGATATTCTTTTTAATATAGAAGCATAATTCAAGCAAAGTTGTACTTGAAGAATGACTATTTAAATAATCGTTTACTTTATCTATAATCATTGTATCAACTCCATTCATACATAGTTTATCATAAATGATCTTGAGTGACTATAAGCAGGGTACAGTGAAGCATTATCAGTATAAAAAATGATTTTGGTGAATAAAAAACACTTTAAAGGCAACGGTTACAGTATTATAATGATTATTAGGTGAATTAGGAGGATAATTGATATGGTAAATATTATGTTATGTTGTGCTGCAGGTATGTCTACAAGCTTACTTGTTGAAAAAATGAAGAAAGAAGCAGAAAAACAAGGTATTGAAGCAAATATCTGGGCAGTCGGTGCGAATGAGGCAAAAGCAAACGGCGCTAAAGCAGATGTTGTATTACTTGGCCCACAGGTAAGATATCTTGAAGCAACTGTTAAGAAGGAAGTAGCACCAACTCCTGCACAGTTAATTGATATGCGTTCATATGGTCGTATGGATGGCGCTGCAGTATTAAAGCAGGCTATGGACTTAATTGAAGCAAATAAGTAATGAAATCCGCATTTGCGGATTTTTTTGTTTTATAATGATAATAGAGGTGAGCATGATGGAAACAATATCTATTACCAATAGAGGGTCTATACATAAGTTTGTGGATGATGTATTTATTGATACAATAGAAAATATCTATGCTTTATGTGATTTGAAAATCTCTTATTATGGTGTAAGTATCGCATATAATAATACTGGTCAGTTGAAGAAATATAAGAGAGGAAAATATTACATAACTATCTATCAAATAATGAACTAGAAAGAATCAATTTCTTTTCAGTACCAGATGATTTTGTGACAGTAGCATATGATTATCTCCTCTCTATTTCTATTAACTATAAAAATAACTTTATGACAGCAACATTTGATGAAAATATAATGAATCATGAATGTATTGAAGAAATTAAAACCCTATTAGATATCTTCATGGAAAAACCCTATATGCAGGAAATATATACGATGGATAAAGAAGAAACGCCATTATTATATGCGATGGGAATTAAAAATGATTTCAAAATATTAAAAATACTTTCAAGTGAAGCAGTGAAGGAGGATTAAGTATGAATCTTCTTGTATTAGGAAATGGCTTTGATTTACTACATGGGTTGCCAACAACCTATAAGGATTTTATAGATTTTACTACGTTGTTTCGTATGTCGTTAGAAAAGAATGATATATCTCGTCGAGATTATGATTCGCGTATGATAGATTTTATTCTTCATCTTTCTCTTGAATTATCCAATGAACTAGAATCTCTTATTAAAGATAATCTTTGGCTTATTCATCTAGAAAAAGAAACAATAGGAGAGGGCTGGAAGGATTTTGAAAAAGAGATGTCTGAAGTTATTCAAAAACTTGATGCGATTAGATTAGAATGTGATACACAGTTTAAGTCAGGGCAGAAGGTTGCAAGAGTAAATGAGTATTTAGGTACATCTCTTCTTGATTTTTGGGGAGATCGTTGTTCTTTTTCCTCTATGGAGCCTATCAAAGAATTAAGAGATATCCTCACTCATGATCTCTTACGTTTGACTCGATGTCTAGAAATATATCTAGATGCATTTGTGAACCACCTAGACACTCCAAAATATCTAGAAAAACTACAAGTATTGAATATAGATAAAGTATTAAGTTTCAATTATACAAATACGTTTGAACGTCTCTATGGTAATTCAGAAGTAGAATACGATTATATTCATGGTAAAGCGAATCTTGAACATGATATAGAAACATGTGATCTTGTCTTAGGAATAGATGAATATTTGACAGGAGAACGTAAAGATCAGGATAATGAATATATTGAATTCAAGAAGTTCTACCAGCGTATCTTTAAACGTACAGGATGCCGTTATCTCACATGGCTTAAACAATCACAAGAAGAACGCCTCAATATCTATATCTTTGGCCATTCTCTAGATGTCACTGATAAAGATATCTTGAGACAGCTTATTCTTGCTCGTCATGCCCATACAACTATCTTCTATATTCATAAATCAGATTTGAAAAATCAGATTAAGAATCTTGTAAAGGTCATAGGGGAGGATGAACTGATTGAACGTGCCTATGGCTCTCATGTTACAATACATTTCAAGAAGGTATAAGAAAAGACTCCATAATTTTATTTTGGAGTCTTATTTAATATCGCTGAATAAATCAGTTGAATATATGTTGTTGTCAATTAATTCTTTAAATGAAGCTTTTACAACAGGTGCATCTTCTTTATATGTTACACCAAACCATGAATCCTGTACTTCTAATACCTTAACACTTAATTTGTTTTCTCTTAGAAGTTCACCAATATAGATAGGTAATAAATATTCATCCTTTAGTGGATCCTTGATGTTTT
>NZ_DBPF01000140.1:0-333 GCF_002299355.1 Catenibacterium sp. UBA627 | reverse complement strand
TTTATCTCCTACACGTGCACCAGTAGAAGTTTTTTCAATATTCTTAGTTTCTTCTACATCTGTTAAGTATCCTTCATCATTGACTGCACAGATACCTCTCGTTACACCACCATTATCACTTAAAGTATTCTTTAAGATAAATCCTGCCATAGCTAGTTTTTCTGGATGTTCAGGTGTGTAGTCTAATAAGAAATCATGAATCTGTACAAATGCTTCTTTACCATAATAATCATCTGCATTAATAACTGCGAATGGTTCATGAATCAAACCATCACAAGCAAGAACTGCCTGACCAGTACCCCAAGGCTTAGTACGTCCTTCAGGACATTCAAT
>NZ_DBPF01000021.1:9967-10151 GCF_002299355.1 Catenibacterium sp. UBA627 | reverse complement strand
TAATGGGCTATGTCTTTGGATTTGTCGTTTCACTCGAACAATTGATCATTGGGGGTCCTGTATGGTTTGGTATCTATTATGCCCAGGGGCTCTTATTTGATACATTCCATGCAATAGGTAATTTTGTTTTTTACTTACTTTGTGCACCTATACTTATGCGTTTATTTAAAAAAGAAATGTCTCA
>NZ_DBPF01000021.1:8861-9842 GCF_002299355.1 Catenibacterium sp. UBA627 | reverse complement strand
AGAAAGTCTATAATCACAAGTGGATGGAGGTTAAAACTATGACACCATTATTTCCACGTGTTCAAGAAGTAGAGAACATATTTCACAAAATACTCGCAAGTAAAGAAGCTTGTGCAAGACTGAGAGAAACATTCAATTCAAGTCTAGAAGACTTTCAGGGATCAGAAGAATTAAACAATGAGACCTTTTCAAAAGTCGTTCTAGATAGTTATTCAAATCAGGATATCAGCGCATTACTATTAGCCATATGTGGTAAATCTATGTTTGATTTATTACGTGATGCTTATTTGATTCCTCAAACATTTCATGGTAAAGCAGGAGAAAATCCAGTACTACTTACATCACCTTCTGGAGATCTGTTAGAGGGGAAGGATGTCTCACATCATACAATGAGACGTTTTAAAAATATCCTCTCACAACATCAGCCTGTTCCCCGTTCCCTTGTTTATCTGGCTGATGGCTATGATATAGAACGTTATTATAAGCATGATGGATCAGTAGACCAGAGAAAGACAGATGCAGTCAGAGGCATCTTACTTCTTTATGCACTTCCTGATACTAAGAAGCTTCATCTAACAGCTGCGCAGGTTTATGCAATCATCTGGGATACATTCTTCAGTATTCAAAAAGAAGCACCTCTTGCTCGTGTATATTATGGACAGGAAACAGGAGAGAAGAATGATAAAGATTATGATGAAATCGCAATATTACTTCCTACTCATTTGTTTAGAAGACAGATGGTTGAACATATGGAAATCGTTGATGGATTAGTTCTATCTTGTAGAGAAAAAATGATGGCTGAAGCCGGTAATGATAGTTTGGAGTTGTAATTATGCCTAGAATCGGATTACGTATTATTAAAACAAGTATTGCCGTCTTCATCATCATGGTATTATTCACTCTCTTTGCTGTACAGAGATCACCTTTCTATGTCCTTATAACCACAATTATCTGTATTCAGCCAGATAAAGAGAATGAAAA
>NZ_DBPF01000021.1:0-8850 GCF_002299355.1 Catenibacterium sp. UBA627 | reverse complement strand
CAGGCACTTGTAAGAGCCCTCGGCACACTTATAGGGGCTATTACTGGAGCTATTGTCATGTTTTTACAGCCTTTCATCCATATTGATTTCGCATGGGATTTACTCAATGCATTATTTATTATGTTGACTATTTACTTAACAGTCTTATTTAAAGTACAACATATGGCATTTATGGCCTGTGTGGCTTATCTAAGTGTTGCAGTTATTCCTCATGCTGGTATTTCACCTTACACATTCTTATTCTATCGTGTCTTAGATACATGTATTGGTGTAGGGGTAGGTTATCTTGTCTGTACTTTACACTTACCAGTTAAAAGAAGAAATGATGTTCTCTTTGTAGCTGAACTTGATGATATGGAACAGACAGCACACCAGCAGTTAAATAACTTCAATAAGACACAATTGAATAAACTTGTAGATGATGGTGCCTTGTTTACTATCATCACTAAAAGAACACCTGCATCCATGCAGGCAGAAATTGAACATCTTAAACTACATCTACCAGTGATCGCATTAGATGGCGCAATATTGTATGACGTACCAAAAAACGAACTATTATGTACCTATTCCTTACCACAAACATTAGGTTCAAAGATCACTCGATTATTAGATGATAAACATCTTAATTACTTCTATCACGTTCTCAAAGACGATGTATTATTGACATATTATAATAGTTTCGACCAGTCCGAACAAATGGACTATTATGATATGATGCGTCAATCCCCTTATCGTAATTACATCTTTGGATTGCCTTCACATTCCTATCAACCTCTTTATATCAGTGTTCTTAATACAAAAGAGATTATCTATGATATTATAGATGACCTGATAGATTTAGGATTACATAAACAATTGCGCTATTTTGTAGAAGAAGATTATTTTGAAGGCATGTGCTTACTTAAGATTCTTTCTTATGAAGCCACTCCAGAAAATATGCTGGAAAGATTAAAGGAAAAGTTAGATATTGAAGAAAGTCTTGTCTATGGTTCATCTGATTCAATATGTGATGTCATAGTACCGGACAATGATTTCAATAGTATAGTAAAAAGTATTCATAACGAATATGAAGGAATTCAAATGAAAAGAAGACAGCCATGATAGCTGTCTTCTTTTCATTCATGGGGGAGTCTCAATGTATATTCAATTCATGATTGATATCATGGATTTTTTTGTTTGTATACTTATTTGCAACTCCCATGATTAAAGTACTTAATAATACTGCAATAATAGTTAAAATAATATAGATCATAAGAATCACCTCTTTCATGCCTATACTATACATGTCAGTTATGGAATTCGTATGTATTCTCTATGTATTTATTATGTTTTTTTACAATCCTTCTAACATATCATCAAATGTGATACCTAAAGAAAAACCAAAATGGAAATAATCATCTAAAGCATCCTGTAACTTAATAGGACTATAACCATTTCTTAAATCTAGAATATCCTGATTGACTTTAAAGAGTAAATCAACAGAACTACTCTTTTCAGGCATTTCCTCATGATTCTTGATTTCATCAATCTGTAAGTCATACGCAATACTCATTAATAAGCGCATACCTTCAATATAAGTGTCTAAAAGAGCGTTTTGATCAACCTGAGTATCTTTATCCCAGAATGTATAAACATGTCCTAATTCTCCTGTATTATACACACATTGCATAAATGCTAGAAGCTTATGATCAATCTTCTTAATATCTAGAATCTGACCTTTAGGAATATCTAATTCTCTGTTTAATACTAACTGATATAATTTTGATAATTCATTCATTTAAATCACCTCTTATATACTATTATAGTCAATAAAAAAAGAGAATCACGTAGATTCTCTAAATAATTCCTAAACCTTCTATTAAAATCTTAATACCTATGAGAATAAGAATAATACCACCAGTGATCTGTGCTTTCTGTTCATATTTACTTCCAAACACATGACCAATATAAACACCAGCAGATGCAATAATAAATGTCGTTAAACCAATAATAGAAATAGCCATGAAGATATTGATTGATTCAAAAGAGAACGTGACACCTACTGCAAGTGCATCAATAGCAGTTGCGATAGCAAGCATCAACATTGTCTTCCAAGAGAAGTCATCATTCTGTTTTTCTTCTTCAAAAGATTCTTTAATCATATTGATTCCAATAAATGCGAGTAGGATAAACGCAATCCAGTGGTCAATAGAATCCACTAAACCACTCAATGTAGAACCAAGACAATAACCAATAAATGGCATCAATGCCTGGAATCCACCAAACCATACACCACATAATAATACATTCTTAATAGATAACTTCTTTACAGATAATCCTTTACATACAGATACCGCAAAAGCATCCATGGATAACCCAATACCAATTAATAATATTTCTATACTAGACATCTTTACACCTCAACTGGAATATAATCTTCCTTTACAACCTCATAATGCATATTGGATGCAGTCAGTTCATTAAGTTCATCTAAGAAAGAAGTATCTCTTAAATAAACATCATAATGAACTTTTTCATCATACTCAGTATTCATTAATAATAGATTCTTAGATTGTATTAAATAAGATACCTTACGGCTGAAGTGATAGTCAACACTAATACGATAAAGCTTGACGAGTTCTTTATCGACTATTTCTGCTTCTTTTAAAGCATCTGCAACACTATTTGTATAAGCACGAGTCAATCCTCCGGCTCCTAGCTTAATCCCACCAAAATAACGTGTCACAATCGCAATCACATTATCGATCTTCTGTCTCTGTAATACATTCAACATAGGAAGTCCTGCAGTACCTGATGGTTCTCCATCATCATCCGCTTTTTCTAAAGGACCGACACGATAAGCGACGCAGTTATGTGTTGCATCATCTTTAGAATAGAGTTCTATTAAGTCTTTGATTTCTTTTTCATCATTACATGGAATCAGGGTTGTAATGAACTCTGATTTCTTAATAATGATTGTATTTGTCGTTGTTTCTTTAATTGATCTCATAGTTTCACCCGTTCGTATTATATCCCATTGGTTGTAAAATAAAAAGAAATAAACTATAATATACATAGTGAATTATCACTGATGGGGTATTAAAAATGAGTAAAATAGCGATTATTGCAGACAGTGGCTGTCAGATTGATATCAATGGAGAGCATGAAGGTATTTATATTGCACCATTATGTATTGGTCATGGTAGTCAGACATATTTAGATCAATTAGAAATCACAAGTCTTGATGTATTTAATCAGATGAAGGAAACAGATGATATGTATACAACATCTCAGCCTTCGACTGGTTCTTTAATGAAGGCTATGGAAGATGCGAAAAGAGATGGTTATGATGAGTTAATTGGGATTCCTATCGCAACTGGTTTATCATCTACATTAAATGGTATGCAGGTTGCAGCTAATACAGTAGAAATGCCTATTACTTTAATCGATTCTCAAGGAACAGCACATGTTCAAAAAAAGCTTATTGAAGCAGCACGAAATCTCATAGAAAAGGGTCAGTCTGTTTCTGAAATTAAAGAAAAGCTTGAAGATATGGTTAAGCATTCAGGTACAATTATTTTTACACCAAACTTGAATCACCTTAAAAAGGGTGGGCGTATTACGCCTGCAGTCGCAATGCTTGGCAATATGTTGAAGCTTGTTCCAGTTATGGAATTGAATAGTGAATTAGGTGGTAAGATTGATACTTTAGGCAAAGTAAGAACAACACGTAAGGCATGTAAGATGCTTGCTGATCGTGTTGTTGAAAGAGGCGCAAATGCGAAAGATTATACATTTGCGATTGAAGATGTTCTTGCACCTGAAGAAGCTCAGCGTGTAAGAGACTATCTTGAAGAACAATTAGGTCCATGTCAAGTTACCATGAGAGAGTTACCAAGTGTTGTAGGTGCTCATATGGGAATTGGTGGTGTAGGAATCCAATTCATCAAAAATCTCGCAGAATAGGAAGCAGATGATGAATCTGCTTTTTTTGTATAGAAAGGAGGAGGCGCATGCAAAGAGAATTTGAAATGGTTGTACAGACAAGTGCAGCTACACAGAGTTTACGTTATTTATTAAAAAGCGGTGATATGACGTGTATCACAAAGGGAGAAATTACTAAAAGACTAGAAGCAGCAGTCCTTTTACAGGATTTAAGTTTTCAGGCTGTTATGACAAGTGGTGAAGTCGTAGAGGATATGCTGGAGAATACCTATGAGGATTATGATGAAGCATTAAGAGATTCTATTCAGACTCATGGAATTGTATTTAAGGATTATACCTTTGCGGTGACTTATAAATATGATGAAGAAGCTGTCTTTAAACCTTTCTTCTCTAGACAATATGGGGCAGACTTAGGTTTTTCACTTCCATTAGTGGATGATATGAAATATGCGAATATGTGTGTATGTCTTGCATTAATTAAATTATCAAGAGAATATGTACGCACAAGCGTAGGAATAACTCATGATTATACAGATGTGAAGCCTAGTATTCATCTTACATTTAAACCAGGTATATTCCTACCTAAGCTACTTACAGAAAAGCCATATACAGAAATGACATTCAATGCAGTCTATGCTGCAATATATAAGCTACGTGCCGCAATACGTTTCTTCTCATATGATCATACAGAAGAAGCTTATAAGAAGTGGATCACTTTGATAGAAGAAATGAGTACTCGTCCTTATGATGGTATATTAGATGATCTGGATGAATTAGACTATGTGCCATCACAAAAAGAAGAACTTTATGTATATGAAGATAAGGTCAATGGTGGAGGTACTGTTCAGTGCTTAAATAACTCATTTTATGCATTAATACTCTGGGCCGCTATATTGACTAAAGTCATGAATGAACAGTTCTTATATGAAACAAACTACCCGGACATGAACTTATGGGATTATTAATAAAAAGAAAATTATCAAAACACCTATAAATAGGTTTTATCAGTGTAAACTTTGACGCATTAATTCTTTCTCTTCGCTATAATAGTGTTAGAAAAAAGAGGAGGGAAAGAATATGTTAGAAAGTTATAAAGAAATTACATCAATCTCATTAAATAAGTTAAAGGACTACTTAGATGTCATTGATGTATATCATGATTCATTTATTGATACTTGCAGAAGTCAGAAGAAAATAGAGGCTTATATTAAGGCACATCAAAAGAAATACTTAGGACTTGCTTTAAAGAAACTCTATGAAATTGATGATATGCAATGTCTAGAAAATCATCTTGTAATGATTGAGTATTTATTTGGAGATCATCCACGTATTCAATCATTGAATAAAAAGTTATGTAACTATATGCTGCACAATGGATCACCAATAGACGTGTATCGTATTGTGAGACATCTGATGCCTTTCTCATATGTTGCTCTTATTTCTATATTAGTAGAGAAAGAAGTCATTACTTATGCACAGGCTGCTTACTTCTCTTTGGTAGAAGAAGATATTGAAGGGGCTTATGACTACTTAGAAAATTGCGTTGTGGAACCAGATGAATCACTTTTAAATCTTTATGCATCTTATGACTTGATTGGTTATTTCCTACTTGTGGATCATTATAGTAAAAAGGTATCTTACCAGGTATCAGGAGGCATAAGATGGGAGAAAAAATGTGGGCTGTCTTCTCATTATTGATGAATTCAGAAGAATGTATCAGTGCAGAAGAAATACAGCGTCAATTAGAAGAAAAAGGTTATGATATTGGTTTAAAAGCTGTTTATGCAGTGATTAAACAGATTAATGCATTTACATCTTTAATGTTTGGAAAAGAAATAATCAAAGCAGTGAGACGTTTTGGTTATATTATTGAAACGGGCTATTTTGATGAAGCACAACTACAGTTATTGATTGATATGGTGAATTATCGTCAGGACTTAAGTAGTGCAGATAAAGTAGAATTGATTAATAAACTTTTAAAATTCTCTTCTGCAAAACAGAAGGATTATTTAATCATTCCTGAATTAGAAGAAGATGAAGAAGAAGTTTATTCACTTAGTAGAAACTTAAAGACCATTACTTCCGCAATACGTAATAAGAAAGATATACGCTTTAAGTATATCGATTATGCAATCATTGATGGACATCCTGTAGAAACACATTCTACAAAAGGGAATGCGGGTATTAGTCATGAATATTATAATGTAAGTCCTTATAATACAGTTATTGTGGATGGTCATTACTATTTACGTGCTTATTATAATAAGCATAAGGATTCATTAACTACATTCCGTATGGATCGTATTAGAGATTTACAGTATAGTCGTACATATTATTTTGATTTTGATGATGAAAAGAAGATTAGTGAATCTTTAAGACAATCATTAGAGAAATCAATGAATAGTTTCTTTGATGGTGAAGAAATTACATTACATATTAAGTTTGATGTAGCACTTATTAGAGAAGTTGTTTCTCGTTTTGGAAATGAGATTACTATGACTAAGACTATTCCTCCAACTGGTTATAATAATAAGCAGTTATGGTATGAAACACGTATTGAAGGGATTATCTTTAATACAGGTTTGATGAACTGGATTAGACAGTTTGGTCCTATGATGGTTGTAGTTGGTCCAAAGAAATTAAAGGATTCTATTGTGTCTGCATTAGAAGAGAACTTAAGCTACTATAAAAAATAGGTGTACATTATGTATATACTAGAATTATGTCAGGGTGAAGTGAGTCATGAGATTGGTTTATTTCATACGATAGAGGATGGAAGAGAGCTGATTTCACAATTAGATGGATATAAGTATGAAGTGATAGAAGGGTTTGAGTATGAATACTTTGATCCTACTACTGTACCTGATTATGTAGAACTAGAATATAATGGTCATATTGTACCTTTTACTACATATATGTTTACAGGTGATGGAAAGGTAGATATTTATTGGAAAGAGATTGTAGACTTATCTATACCAGGAAATGGAATGATTGAAGGAGCAACAAGAGTGGATGCTTATTCTATTCCTAATGATGAACTTAAGGATTATATAGAGAAAAGAGAATATAACTATATATGTGTTAAACAATACTTAGAATCTAAAGGATATGAGGTAGAGAGAGCTTATTTTGGTTCTGAAGATGGTGAAGCCATCTTATATAGAGATACAGGAGATTGGCATTTCTTAACACATATGGATCCTGAGTTTGTGGAATCTGAAGACATATTAAAAGACTTAGACATTTAGGTGTCTAAGTCTTTTTGTTATGCCAAGAATCTGTTTAATTTACAATGTAGATTGCTTCTCCCTGTTTAATCATACTAGATAGCTTTGTTGGGGTTAACTGTTTATTTTCATAAATGATATAATCATAAACGTCAGTACGATATTGTAGTACTTCATTATATAATTTAGTGTTTTTTGAATAAAATTCTTTCTGCCACATCGTATCAAGAAGCTCTCTAATCATGTGTTCTCTTTTCTTTATTTCGTTCATAGCCCAATTTTTGTTGTTTTCATCTTTCATATATGTAAGATACAAATTAATCAATGCGACTTGTCTTCTTCCTATATGTTCAAATTCTGATTGAGCACTTTTCTTAACTTGTTGATTTGAACTCTTATAGAAAATCTGATCTTTTGTATCAAACCAAATTTTCCAATTGAATTCACATGTATCACTATTCCAACAGCGTTCAATAGTATAAAACAGTGTATTTTGTAGAAAAATGTCTTCTGACGCATCTTTACATTCTTTTTCATACTCTTTTGCATGAATATAACATGCTACGCCAATAATTCCTATGATGATTCCAGCTGTATGGGATCCTGATCAATAAGCAATTATACCAAATACTACAGCTGTAATTCCTACAGCTGGTTCTTCCCAGGCCCAGACTAAAAAAGAGAATATTAAGATTAAAATAATAGCAAGAATTATATAACTCCACATACTTCATACTTCTCCTTTACTATATTTTTGATGAATCATGAAACAACATCATATAGTTAATGACTGCTTCATCATAATTTTCAGCATCCACCATCTTAGCGATATTTGTGATTTTTGCATACATTTCTTCAAGAATTTCTTCTCTATTTTCAGAAGCATTTATTTTCTTAACAATCGCAGGTGCTTCTGCATAATAATCATTAATTAATTTTTTTCCATAAGACTGTTTTGAAATATAGTTATCTCTTAATTTACGCATTGTTTCAAGTTCATAGCAATCATCTGGTAGACCTTTATAATCGCAGCAAGCTGTTGTTAAAAAGCATCCTCCTGAGCCATCATCAAAATGATTACAATCTTGTATTTCATCAGGATCCTCTAAAGTTTTATAGTAAGTGCAATGCCATTTCCAACTGCCACTTACAGGTTCTCCCCATTTACAATCTTTACATCTTCCATAATTAGACATACTCATATTCTCCCTTTTAATAATTTTTGATAGATTCAGTTTTGCAGAATTACTTTTCATAATATATGTTCTCACATAGAATTAGTTCTTTAATTCTCTTTTTTATGAAGCAACTTGCATATTTAATTAACCCTTTTTTAAGGTTTATACACAACTAATAATCTCATCTATCATATAAAATTAAATCTTATCTAAGGATTGATAGAGTGTCAATAAGTGCCAAAGAAGTAAAATTTAAAATAGCAAGGAAATAAAATATAAAGTGAAGAGTTAAATGCAACTTTAGGCAAGTGAAAAATTGTATTTAGTCTTTTACAACTTCAATAGTTGAACTTTTTTTGCAAGTGTATAATTATTTGTGATGTTTGTATTTCTATTTCATGAAAGGCTGATTAGCACTGTCAAATCAGATAATGAACTGCATTTTACCTGTACAGAAAGAGAAATCGTTCAGAGATGGATATAAAATGGTGCTACTAAGACTTCTATTGCTACAATTCTTG
>NZ_DBPF01000080.1:0-6278 GCF_002299355.1 Catenibacterium sp. UBA627 | reverse complement strand
TTTTTAAGGAAAAAGCAGCAAAATTTGTTTCAGGATTTAATTCATTTTCTAAAGAAGAACAGGCATTGTATGATAAAGCTCATATCTCTCGTGATATAAGAAATCAGTGCTTTATGTGGGCTATTATAATGCTGGCAGGAGCATTATTATCTTGCTTTTTAACCCCATATATAGCTATACCAACCTATATTATTTGGTTAGTTCTGTTTTTTAGAGAAGTCCACTTTGATAATCATAAAGCGTTTGAAAAATATTTATTAAAGTAAATTCCAGTTTGTCTAACAGGAAAATTAGAAGTTGTATGAGTGATAAAATAGGAAATATATGAGGAGGATAAAATTGAAAACAATTCATGCATTTATCGGAAAAATAGGAATTGCATTTTATTTTCTGTTTTTATATCAGGCATGGAAGATATGCCAGTATGGAGGCGTAAGGAGAAACCTGCCAATACTGCTTCTTGCAGTCGTCGGGGGCATAATTTGTGCGGTTCTCTTGTTGTGTTCAGGTAGGAAGAAGCGAGAGAAGGAAATAAAGGGCAAAAAGAATGCACTCTTTATAGCAGAAATCATAGTAGTACTGCTTGTTACTGGGTATTTTGGTGTGCGTATTGTTTACGCTGCGATTCCTTATAATGGGAGGCTTTCTTGGGAAATCGATGAGTTCCTACACAAAAAAGAGATCGATTTTGTTCATACCAATTTCCTCGAGGATGGAGTAGAAGGGATTTTTACAGATTTGGACAAGGCGCTTGATCTGCCTGAGAAACTCTATATTACAAAAAGTTTTACACTGTCATTTGATGAACATGGAGAAATTAGCAAGCTTGATACCTTTTTATACGGAAAAGATGAGAAAGGAACGACAAAAACTTACCTGATTTCATATGACAAAGCAAAGAACGAAAAAATTACTGTCTGGGTTGATGGGGAGGCGAATACGAATTACAACAGCGATATGCAGTTGAATCCGATGCTTCAAATTTTAAAAACAGCGGATTACAAAGAACGTGTAGCGGCATGGGCTTCTCTTTATGAAGCGCAGCAGTATGAAATTCTGTATTATGGAAGAAGATCTTTTTCAACTGCGGAAGGTTTAGTCATTGTGGATGGAGAAGAAGGTGTACTTTCACAACTGCAAAGTGGAGGAGAAGTACTTGGATTTGAGGTGTCTTTGCATATGCCGGAACAGGATGGAACTATGCCTGTGCGCTATATGAGTAATCCAGAGTATATCAGTCCTGATATGATAAGTGCAGCAGAGGAAGACGCACAGATTGAGGAAGCAAAGAAGGAAGATGCATGGACAACAGATTCGTCCGATGGTTCTATGTACTTCTTTTTAGATGGAAATCAGGGTTGGCGCTTAGCTGTTGTAGATGCAGCAGCTGGAAGTAGATTTTATCAATTAGAACATACCACAGACGGTGGAACCAACTGGGAAACAGCTAGCACAGATCCATTTCAGGGAAATGGAGGCGTAGCGGAAGGACTAATTTTCTATGATGGCAATTTCGGTGTTGCGGGCTTGTCAGGAGCATCCCAGACACATTCGACACTTTACCTTACAAGAGATGGTGGTCTAACATTTACTGCCGTGCAGCTCCCGATGGATACTGTAACAGAGCTTCCAAAGACCGCACAAGAATACGGTCTTACATTGGATGATTATTCTTATTGTGAGATGCCTGAAAAAGAAGGTGATATCTTCACAATCCGGGTTTTGAGTGCAGCCGGAGAATCGGATGCGATTCTGTTTGAGTCAAAGGACAATGGCGAGACATGGACTTATATAGGTTCATGAAGGGGTAACTGTTAGGTAACTTTGAATTTGATGGGGTGATAAAATGGATTTTAGATTAGCTGGTATGCAGGATTTGCTACAGTTAAAAGATGTGTATAAACAAATTATTAAAAACATGGATGAACAGGATATTCAAATTTGGGATGACATTTATCCTTGCGAATTTTTTGAAGAAGATATAAAAAATAATCAACTCTATGTTTTACTTAATAATGGCGAAATAGTGTCAGCTTTTGTTTTGTGTAAAACAAACACAGGAGAAAATGCAGTTAAATGGAAAGAAAATCACGCAGAAGCTTTTTACATTGATCGATTAGGTGTCAATGTTAAATATTTGAAAAAAGGGATAGGTGGTCTAATGCTTGATAAAGCAAAGGAAGTGGCTAAAACTTTTGGTGCTGAATACCTAAGACTTTTTGTAGTAGATGTAAATATACCAGCTACTCAACTATATGAAAAAAACGGATTTTTAAAAGCTGACGGTGTATATGATGAAGCATTTGATGATGGATTTGTACTGCATGAGTTTGGCTATGAAATAAAACTCTAATAGGTGTTACAAATTACAGTCTGTTGAAGGAACGTATAGAGACTATACGTTCTTTTCTTTGAGATTTTTTTCCTTCTATTATGAAATTTAGTGCATATTAATGTCTTTTTAGAAAATATAATTGCAAGAATTTGTGAATAAGGAATATTATGAATAGCAAGTACAGTGTGCATGGTACAGTATTATTTTAAGGCAGTTGAATATTTTTATTAATGGTGAATTGGGAATTAATGACTATAGGTGCACACGTTTTTATTTGTACTATTAGTTCACCTAGGTAAAAATTATATTGACCTTAGAATTTACGAGACAAATATTGGGGAATGGTATAACCAGTATATATTTTACTGTTTATATAAAAGGGGTAGTGTATGAATGCGCTATTGAGATTTTGCACTATCTAAATTTTTACAAGGGAGGAAAGAAATGGGAACAAGCCAAAAAGTAAAAAAGTTTCTTGCGTTTTTACTTACTACAGTGCTTACAGTAGGATTACTTCAGTTTGCACCGGGTGTAAGAACTAACGTAGAAGCAGCAAATGTGCCCGAAGCAGGGCATAGCTATACCTTGAACTTTACTACACTTTCGGGTGTAACAAAGCTCAATGGATATACGTCTGATGATGGTATATTCAAGGTAGTGTCAGATACTGACAAAGCGTACTGGCATGATGGCAGCATGGTGCAGCATTATATAACGGAGATAAAATCAAAGTGAAAGTTGCTGGAAATGCGGATATCCAATTAGGTCTTTGTGGTTATGGTAATGCGACAGCATTTACAGTGACAGATGAAGCGGGTAAAGAAATCGGTTCTACATCTGGCAAGGGTACACAGGATGGCGCAGGTGAAAAGGTATCTTATAGCGGAGATGCCACTACACTTACTATCACATGTTCTGCAAATGCTGAAGCATATCTTCATTCAGTGACAGTTTCTAACTATGCGAAAGAAGGCAAGGCAGAAAACTTCACTATGATGCTTGATAACATCGCTAAGAAAGGTGTTGTTGCAACAGGTGATTATAAATATGGTGACAGTGTTCTAACTTTAGTAGGACAAGGTAGTACACAGTATACTGCAAAAACTGGTAAAACAGTTAAAGTGAATGGCAAGGAATATAACAGCTATACAGCAGGTAAGAGACATGCAAGTAGCGATAACATGTCAACTATTCCTCAAGCAGGAGATGGAACATTAACTAAGTTTACTCCAGCTGCTAAGGGTATGATGACAGTTTATTTTAATTCTGTATCATCTTTAAGAGTATATGATTTTAATTCAGAAGATGGTTCTAAGGTAGGCTCTACATTAACTGAAAAGGGAGTTACTTCATATTCATTTGCAGTCGCTCCAGGACATACATATGTTATGTCTACTACAAGTGCAACTGATAACTTATTCTATGCAGGTTATAAGTATGTTGTAGATAAGACTGTCAGTGTGCCAGTTAAGTTCAACAATGTAAATGCTAACTTATATGATTCTTTTGAAATTAAAGCAGTAGATACTGAACTAAGCAATCGTTCAGTTAAGTTAGTCGATGGTGCTAATGTAAACCTTCTTGAAGGACATACATATAGACTATCAACAAATGATACGAGTGTAAAAGCACTTGTTGGTGACAGTTATACATTTACAGCAACAGCTAATACACTAGTTGTATCTCTTTATGATGTACCAGATGCAACTGTCAAAGGTACTATTACAGGTACACCTGCAGGTACTGTTAAAGAATTAACATTTGAAAATATGTTTAATGGTTTAAAGTATACAGCTACGATCACAGGTAACACATATACATGTTTATTAAAACCAGGTGAATATAAAACACAGGTTGAAACAACTAATGGTGGTGTGACATCTGATAGAGTTTCTGTTAAGGCAGAAGGTACAACAGTAAACGAAGTTTATGTTGAACTTCCAGAAAAAGAAGCTGAAGCTATTCCGTTCAAGAGTGAAATCAGCGTTCCTGGAGATTATGATTCATTAAACGAAGCATCAGAAGCTATTTTACATATGCAGAATAGACCAGAAGGAGAAGCGGGAAGAGTTACAATTAATCTTACTTCTGATTTATCTGAACAGACAGTTATGAATGCACCATACGTAACACTTAAAGGTAATGGTCATACTGTTTCATGGTATTATGGTGTTGGTACATTATATTATTCAGTTGATCCTGCAACAGGACTTTATAATGAAGTACTGGCAAGAGACAAGTATTCATATGCTGAAGCAAATGCTAATCTTTGGGGTGGTGTATTTATTGTAAAGGGTAATAACTTCATTGCTGAAGATACAACATTCAAGAATACATACAACTATGAACTTACAGAAGCAGAAAAGACTGATATTGCAGGTTCTACACTTTCAGTGAATAGACTGGCACCAAATGCTGATGTAACAAAGTATGCTTATAAAGAAAGATCTAACGCATTCTATATTGATGCAGATAATATTGAATGCTATAACTGTAAGATTCTTTCATCACAGGATACATTAGGTAGAAATGGTTCAAAAAACTGCAATTATCATACATATTTTAATAATTGTGTGATTGGCGGTAATGTTGACTATATCTGTGGTGAATTCTCAGCAGTATTTGATAATTGTGAATTGCAGTGGAAGACATATAAGGATGATGCTTCTAACAATGCAAAAGTTGGTTATATTACAGCCGCTAAGACAAGCCCATATGTATTTAGAAATTGTAATGTTACAACAGATGGTGTTGGCACAGGTGTTGTAGGATACTATGGTAGAACATGGGGCGCTTCTTCAAATAGTACATTTATCCAGACTCAGACTAATGGCCTCATTAATGCTGAAGGATGGAGAGAAATGAGTGCTGGAGATGGTCAAACAGCAGTATTTAAAGAATATGGTAACTTATCAGGTGAAACACCATTTGTTACAAATGGTAAATTCTGCTTGGCTGCCAATCAGACTGCAGAAGCTGTAGCTGATTATATTGATACAGACGCTAATAGTGCAATTAAAACAGTACTTAATGGTTGGAAACCTGTTCATTATGGTAATGCAGTAAAACCAGGAGATAAAGATGATCCAACAGTTACACCAAAGTCAGGACTTATGTATGAAAATAACCATTTTGTCTATTATTCAGATGGAGAAGTAAACAAAGAATTTAAAGGACTCGCTGAGTATGAAGGTGAAAAGTATTATGTACAGAATGGGACTGTAGATACAAAGCTAACTGATGTAGTCTATATTGATGGTACTTGGTATTATATTGATAAAGGTCGCTTGAACGAAGAAACAAGGGATGTTATTTATCATTGTGGTGGATGGTACTTTGTAGAGAATGGTACAATTGACTGGACTTATACAGGTGTAGTAGAACATTGTGGTGGCTACTTCTATGTTGAAAAAGGTCAGATTAACTGGAACTATACAGGTGCATGTAAAACAGATGGTGTTTTATACTACATTCGTAAAGGCTCTCTTGATACGAATAAGAATGGTTTAACATATGTTGATGGAACATGGTTCTTATTAGAAAAAGGTAAATTAAAGACTGATTATACTGGTTTAGTTCAGTATGAAGGTAGATGGTACTATGTTGAGAATGGTATTCTTAATTGGAACTATACGGGTCTAACAAAGTACTATAGTACATGGTATATGGTAGTGAATGGACAGTTAGACTGGAAATTCAATGATGTTACTTATTACTTTGGTACTTGGTACTATGTAAAGAATGGTGTTCTTGATTGGAATTATACAGGTTTAACACAACATTGTGGTACTTGGTATTATGTAGACCATGGTAGAATCAATTGGGATTATACAGGTCTAACAAAGTATTATGGTACATGGTATATGGTTGTGAATGGACAGCTAGATTGGAATTTCACTAATCTAACTAAATACTATAACACTTGGTATTATGTAGAAAATGG
>NZ_DBPF01000105.1:1474-15719 GCF_002299355.1 Catenibacterium sp. UBA627 | reverse complement strand
ATTTTATATCTTCCTATTATAATGAGCATGTAAAGTCAAATATAAAGATAGAGGAAGCGATGCATCAGAGTAATATGAGGAGTCGGCAGACTAAGAATCATATGAAAGGTAATCATCGCCGAAAGAAGATAAGCGGCAGCTTGTTGTCTTGGTGATTCAGGAAATACCTGTCTCACTCCTTCATGATGAAGAGGCGTTATCTTATCGTTAAAAGCTATACGATAACGTATGGCTTTTTTTCTATTTTTATATAGAAAGGGGAAATAATTATGAAAAAGACTTTAATTACGCTTGCAGCAGCAGCACTTGTATTATCAGGATGTGGATCATCTCCAAAATCAGATGACAATACTTTTACAGTAGGTATGGAAGCAGCTTACCAGCCATTTAACTGGCAGACTTCTAAGAAGACAGATACTGCTGTTAAATTAGATGGTGGTGCAGGTTATGCAGATGGTTATGATGTTGTCATTGCCAGCAAAATCGCAAAGAAATTAGGTAAAAAACTTGTTGTAAAGAAGATTGCATGGGATGGTTTACAGCCAGCTGTAGAATCTGGTGAAATTGATGCAATCATCGCAGGTATGACTGCTGATAAGAAACGTGAAAAAGGATTAGATTTCACTACACCTTATTATCAAAGTGAAATGGTTATGATTGTAAGAAAGAACAGCACTATGACTTCATTCAATGATATCCAGCAGTTCTCAGGTTATAAGGTAACAGGTCAGAAGAATACAAACTATGATACAATCATTGACCAGATCAAGGGTGTAAAACATCAGACACCTAAATCAACTTACCCAGAATTAGTTGTAGCTTTACAGCAGGGTGATACAGATGGTATTACTGCAGAATTACCAGTTGCGAATGGTATCGTACAGGCCAACCCAGATCTTGCAATTGTTAAGTTTGCAGATGGTCATAACTTCAATGTAGATACTGCAGTATCAATTGGATTAAAGAATAATACTCGTAAAACAGCTGAATTTAAAAATATTCAGAAGGCTTTAGACTCTATTTCACAGGAAGAAAGATTAAAAATCATGGAAGATGCTGTTAAAAGAGCACCTACTGATAAATAGGAGATAAAATGAAAATAGATTTTCAATATGCATGGAGCCAGTTAATTAATAACTGGCCTCTGTTCTGGTATGGTATTAAGATGACAATCGCTTTTGCGGTTGTTGGTACATTAGCTGGTCTTGTTTTAGGTCTTATTATTGGCGCTATTCGTTGTGTGCCACTAGATCCTCTAGATAAGCCAGTTACAAGATTTTTTAAACAGTTAGGACGTTTTATTACAGGCTTTTATGTATGGGTATTTCGTGGAACACCTATGATGGTACAGGCCGTATTCCTTTATTATTTATTTAAGCCAGTATTAAATTGGAATAACTTCACTGCAGGTATGGTTATTATTTCAATCAATACAGCAGCTTATATGGCTGAAATCATTCGTAGTGGAATCCAGTCTATTGATGCTGGACAGATGGAAGCAGCTAAGTCTTTAGGCATGACAAATACTCAGACAATGATCAATATCATCTTCCCACAGGCTATCAAGAATACATTCCCATCACTTGGTAATCAGTTTATCGTTAATATTAAAGACAGCTGTATGTTAAATGCAATTTCAGTTGTTGAATTATTCTTCCAGGCACAATCAGTGGCTGGTACTAATATGAGATATATTGAAGTATATCTTGTTGTTGCTGTTCTTTATTTAATTCTTACAACTGTTGCAACATTCGCGCTTAACTACATTGAAAAGAAAATCAATAAGACAAACACAGTAACTATCAAGGATAACTGCGCATAAGGAGGAAAAAAATGGATACAGTCATTGAAATTAAACATTTAGAAAAACATTTTGGAAACCTCCGTGTTCTTAATGATATTGATTTTACTATTGAACGTGGTAAGGTTGTGACTATTATTGGTTCAAGTGGTTCTGGTAAGAGTACATTATTAAGATGTATTAACTTATTAGAAGTTCCTGATGCAGGAGAAATCTTATTTAATGGTCAGAATATTTTAAAGGGAGATATGGATGCTTCTACTTATCGTAGTAAGGTAGGTATGGTATTCCAGAACTTCAATTTATTTAGTAATAAGACAGTATTGGAAAACTGTATGATTGGACAGATCAAAGTATTAAAGAAATCTAAAGAAGAAGCACGTGAGGAAGCTATGAAACAGCTTAAGGCTGTTGGTATGGATAAATTTGCGGATGCATCAAGCACAAAGCTTTCTGGTGGTCAGAAACAGCGTGTAGCCATTGCAAGAGCATTATGCATGAAACCTGAAGTTCTTCTATTTGATGAACCTACAAGTGCTTTAGACCCTGAAATGGTAGGGGATGTATTAGATGTAATGAAGGAACTTGCAAAAGAAGGTTTAACAATGGCTGTTGTTACTCACGAAATGCAGTTTGCAAGAGAAGTCAGCGATGTAGTATGTTTCATGGATCAGGGTGTTATTGCAGAAATGGGTACACCTGAAGAAGTATTTGAACATCCTAAGACAGAACGTGCTCAGCAGTTCTTATCACGTTATTCTAATAGATAAAATATTTACCTGAGAGACGGTTAAAACGCCGTCTCTTTTAATTTAACGTAATAAAGAAAAAGACTAGAGAGCAACTCTAGTCCAAGATAAAATAAAAACCTCGGTTAATTCGAGGTTATTTTCAGATGGCGTCCACGAAGGGATTCGAACCCATGACCGCACGCTTAGAAGGCGTGTGCTCTATCCAGCTGAGCTACGTAGACATTTGATTTCCGACTGCGCATTCATATTACCATACTATACAACATTATGCAATACTTAAAACTAACAAAAACGAAAGAAATATGATTTAAAACCTTTATATAGGTTTTCTCAAAATAAAAACCCCGGTTAATCCGAGGTTATTTTCAGATGGCGTCCACGAGGGGATTCGAACCCATGACCGCACGCTTAGAAGGCGTGTGCTCTATCCAGCTGAGCTACGTAGACATTACTTTTTGACTGCTCAAGTATAATATCATGACTTTTCATGTAATGCAAGTATTTTTTTACATAATTATAAGTGTAGACACAATTAATTATTTTCAAATATAATATCGTAAGTTTTACATAACTAACATATGTTAGTTAAGACTAAATAAGAGGATGACTATGAAATACATCTGAATACTATTAGGCTTTATTAGCTTATTTCTTGGTACTATAGGAATTGTTCTTCCTATACTTTCTACTGTTCCTTTTTATATGACGACAGTATACTTTTTTACAAAAAGTTCGGAAACGCTGCATAACTGGTTTATGCATACAAAACTCAATAAGAAGTATCTTAATAGCTTTGTAGAAAACAGATCCATGACACTAATGACAAAATACAAGATTATGGGGATTGTTACAGTAGTCATGTTGATTGGATTAATATGTATGAAAAATGTTCCTATAGGTAGACTATGTATATTTATTGTATGCATCTTTCATATTTTATATTTATTTATTCGCATTAAGACTATAAACAAGGAAGAGGCAAATAGAAAAGAAAAGACTTAAAGAACAACAGACTACAGAAAAGATGATTCATCTCTATTGTTCAAAAAATCATCATACAAAAAATTTATATCCTGATTGTAAGGAACTGCTCGATTATGCACAAACACGTAGTCAAAGATGCCCATTTATGGAAAAAAAACATTCTGTGCACACTGCAAGGTACATTGTTATAAAACGGAGATGAGAGAAAGAATCAGACAGGTCATGCGTTACGCAGGACCAAGAATGATTATCTATGATCCAAAAACAGCTTTTTGGCATATGTTATGTAGTATAAAAGAAATAATATTATCATAATCAAAACAAGACTCATAAGACTATTGTCGTATTCTAAAAAATATATTATATATACTGTCTTCTGGCAATGGATTTCTTTACTTGCACAAATCAAAGGCGTTTTTACAATTGCTGAACTATTAGATGCTGTTTTAAAAAACACGCTTACTTTTGGTATTCTTAAATCAACATTTCTATTATTGCTTGGAGTAATCGTTATTCGTTATATATGTGAACGTATGAGTGCACGCTCATCTATCTTGTCAGTGTTGATGTCAAACGTATATTAAGAGAAAAGATTTATGACCAGATCCTTCGTACAGGCGCATCTTATAACGAATATGTATCTTCTTCTGAAGTTGTACAGGTCTCTACAGAATGGGTTGAACAGTTAGAAACTTATTTTGGAAAGTATCTTCCTCAATTCTTCTATAGTTTACTCGCTCCTATTACACTCTTTATCATTTTTAGCCAGGTTAATTTAAAAGCGAGTATTATACTGCTGATCTGTGTTCCTCTTATTCCTATTTCCATTGTTGCTGTTCAGAAGTTTGCGAAAAAGCTTTTAAGTAATTACTGGTCAGTCTATACAGGACTTGGAGATTCGTTCCTGGAAAATCTTCAAGGGTTAACTACATTAAAAAATTTATCAGGCTGATAAGATGAAAGCTGAAGAAATGGATAAAGAATCTGAAAAGTTCCTTAAAATAACAATGAAGGTTCTTACAATGCAGCTTAATTCCATCAGTGTGATGGATATCATGGCTTATGGTGGGCAGCTGTCGGTATGATTGTTGCCTTATCAGAATACCTCAATGGACATATTTCTATGTCAGGTACGCTTTATATCATTCTTCTTGCTAGTGAATTCTTTTTACCTTTAAGACTGCTTGGTTTATTCTTCCATATTGCAATGAATGGTATGGCAACAAGTGATAAGATATTTAAGATACTTGATCTACCAATTGAAAGTAAAGGCAAGGAATTATTACCTCATAGTAATTTAGATATCATATTGAATGATGCTCATTTCTCTTATGAAAAGAATAGAGATATATTAAAGGGCATTAATATGACATTACCTAGAGGATCTTTTATTTCACTTGTGGGAGAACCTGGATGTGGTAAGAGCACAATTGCAGGTATTCTTGCAGGTAAGAATAAAGGCTATAGAGGAGATATTACAATTGGTGGCGTTCATCTCAATAATATTAATGAAAAAGATTTAATGAATCATGTTGTTTTAGTAAGACATAATAGTTATTTATTTAAAGGCAAAGTTGAAGATAATCTACGTATGGCAGGTCCTGATGCTACCAAGCAGAAATTAGAAGATGTACTTGAAAAGGTCAATCTATTAGGTTTTCTTAACACACAAGATGGATTACAGACAAAGCTATTAGAAAAAGCCTCTAATTTATCATGGGGTCAATATCAAAGATTGGCGATTGCCCGTGCTCTACTAAAGAAAAATGCTTCTGTTTATATTTTTGATGAAGCGGCTTCTAAAATAGATATTGAAAGTGAAGAACTCATCATGAATGTCATTCATGAATTAGCTAAAATAAAGACTGTACTGCTTATTTCTCATCGTTTGGCAAATGTTGTTAAGAGTGATGTGAGTTACTTCTTACAAGATGGTGAAGTCAAGGGAAATGGCACACACGAAGAATTGATGAGGCAAAATGATGCTTATCAGCACCTTTATGATAGTCAGATTGCTTTAGAAAACTATGGAAAGGAAGGAACTGTATAATGAATAAAAAAAACGTAGAAGTGCAATTCAAATCATGGGACAACTCATTGGTTTACTCAAACCTCTTTTAATTGTTATGGTAGCTGCAATACTTCTTGGTACAATAGGTTATTTATGCGCCATCTTCCTTACTATACTTGCAGAACAAGTGGTTAAGCATGGACTGATCCCAGTACTTTTTTATCGAATGAGAAACACAAGACTTGTCTTTATACCTGTTAAAACAATCATGACAACAATGATCATTATTGCCTTATTACGTGGAATTCTCCACTATCTTGAACAATACTGTAATCACTGTATCGCATTTAGATTATTGGCTATTACTCGCCATAAGGTATTTGCAGCATTACAGAAGCTCTGCCCTGCAAAATTGGAATCTCGTGATAAAGGAAATCTTATTTCCATCATTACAACAGATATAGAATTTCTTGAAGTATTTTATGCACACACTATTTCACCAATTGCGATTGCTTTGTTGACTTCTTTAATCATGGTAGTCTTTATTGGTCATTATCATATTCTTGCAGGATTACTTGCTTTGGTGGCTTAAATTGTTGTGGGCGTTGTTATTCCTATTATTAATGGTAAATTAGGGAGTGAAGAAGGAATGGCTTTTCGAACTCGTTTTGGTGAATTAAATAGCTTTGTATTAGATTCACTATGTGGTTTAGATGAAGCCATCCAGTATGGACAGGGAGACGAAAGAAAAAAAGAACTTGTTAGACGTTCTCAGGAGCTTGCTGATCAGCAAGAATATTTAAGCTTTAGAGAAGGGGCACAGCGTTCTATCACAAATATGGTTATCTTACTTGCTTCATTTGGAATACTTTTCTTAACATTGTCACTTTATCTAAACCATCAATTAGGTTTTGAGGGTATTATTACATGTACTCTATCAATGATGGGATCTTTTGGACCAGTTGTTGCTTTATCTAGTCTTTCTAATAACCTGAATCAAACTCTCGCAAGTGGTGAACGCGTTCTTTCATTACTTGAAGAAAAGCCCTTAGTTGAGGAAATAGAAGGGGACATGAAAAGCAGCAATGTATTTAAAGGGGGATTAATGGATCATGTCACTTTCTCTTATGAAGATGAGACAATTCTTGATGATTATTCTTTAAAACTTGAACCAGGAAAGATTACAGGTATCCATGGTGTCAGTGGTTCTGGTAAATCTACTTTACTTAAATTACTCATGCGCTTCTGGGATGTCAATCAAGGAGCCATTACAATAGATGAAGAAGACATCAAGCAGATTCCTACCAAACATCTTCGTGACATGGAAAGCTATGTCACTCAGGAAACGCATCTTTTACATGATTCAATTGCGAATAGTATCGCAATCGCAAAACCAAAGGCAACACGTGTTGAAATTATGGGAGCAGCTAAGAAAGCCTCGATTCATGACTTCATCATGACTCTTCCAAATGGTTATGATACAGAAGTAGGAGAATTAGGGGATACCTTATCTGGTGGTGAGAAGCAGAGAATCGGCATCGCCCGTGCTTTTCTGCATGATGCACAAATGATCCTTATGGACGAACCCACTTCAAACCTTGATTCACTTAATGAAGGGATTATCTTGAAATCATTAAAAGAATCTTCAGAAGAAAAAACAATCGTACTCGTTTCTCACAGAGTATCTACTATGAATATTGCAGATACTGTTTATGAAATGAAAGATGGAAGAATTTCTTAATAAGAGGATGTTCACGCATCCTTTTTTTCATGCTAATATAAAACTGAGGTGAATATTATGTTGTGCGATTATCATGTTCATACTATCTATAGTGATGACTCAGTGTACAAAATGGAAGATGTTATTAAGGATGGTATCAAAAAAGGAATAAATGAATTATGTTTTACTGACCATGTTGATTATGGAAGCAAAAGAGATGTAGATGATCCTCTTGGTCCCGTATATCTTAATGGTCAGCCAATTTCTAATGTTGATTATCCTGAATATTATAAGGAATATCTATACTTAAAAGAGAAATATAAAGACCAGATGACTTTAAAGTTTGGATTGGAATTTGGTATTCAGGTACATACCATTCCAAAATATGACGCTCTATTTAAACAATATCCTTTTGATTTTATTATTCTTTCTATTCATCAGGTAGGTGATCTGGAATTCTGGACAGGAGATTACCAAAAGGGTAGAACAGAAAAAGAATATTATGAAAGATATTATCAGGAGTTATATGATGTCGTGAATCTCTATCATGATTATAGTGTTCTAGGTCACATGGATCTTATTAAACGTTATGATGATCATGATGGTTATGACAGTTTTAATAACCACAAAGAAATGATTACGCAAATTCTTGAGACAGTCATAAAAGATGGCAAAGGAATTGAAATCAACACTTCTTCTGTACGTTATGAGATAGGTGACCTGACACCTTCTAGAGATATCTTAAAATTATATTTAAAACTAGGTGGTACAATTATTACAATCGGCAGTGATAGTCATCAAGAAGATCATTTAGGTGCTTATATAGAGGATACAAAAAAAGAACTAAAAGAACTCGGCTTTAAACAATATTGTACTTATAGTCAAATGGTTCCAGAATTTCATGATTTATAATATTCAAAAAAAATTGAATAAACCATGTGTTTCTTAATTTTGAAGAAAATACAAGTATTTTTATGTAAAAAAAGGCTTGCATTGCATCTCTTGGCATGTTATTATACATGAGCAGTCAAGAGAAATGTCTACGTAGCTCAGCTGGATAGAGCACACGCCTTCTAAGCGTGCGGTCATGGGTTCGAATCCCCTCGTGGACGCCATCTAGCAATTACCTCGGTTTATCCGAGGTTTTTTTGTACATTATTTTAAAAAGAATTTATTTATAACACCTTATTATAGGCATTATGAGTGCTATCTTACGAGAAATATTTATTAAAATCCTTTATAATCATAGATGTAGAAAGGAATTGGTGATGAATATGTTAAAAAATGAACACTCTTTATATCGTTTGATGAATATTTATATGAATGATTCCCTTGCCGGAATTCGTTTCTTTTATAATATTAAGTGGCCAGAAGGCTATCATTGTGAGGAATGTGGCAATTCTCATTATATATATGATCAGGAAAACAGATGCTTCATATGTGCAAAATGTGGCCATAAAGAAGATCTACTCGCACATACTGTTTTTTCTGAATGTCTAGATAATCCAAATTCACTTATATTAGGATTATATTTATGTTTGACAAGTAAACGCAGAGTAAGTCAAAAGGAACTCGCTCAGCTGGTAACTATTCCAGTTAAGAGTGCTGCAATTTTGATTAAAAACACTGAAATGCTAGATGAATGTAATATCAGAGAAGATATTATTAAAAAGATGTTTGAAAATAGTGAAAGTCCCTTATTAAAAAATGTATCTTATACTAAAAACAATCAGTCAAATCGTGCTATAATACCTACGAAAGCAGGGTGATTAGTATGACAGAAACAACTGGTTCAATCATTAATATAGTAAATACAGGTCAAACAATTACATTAACAGTAAGATATGTGGTGGATCATCATGTATATGCTCTTAAAGAAGAAGCTGTTTTAAAGCCAGCAAAACAATTACTTTTGTTTAAGTCAAAAAGAAAAGTACCTGTATTAGGTACTTTAAGAGTAGGGCAGGAAGTCGCTGTCTATTATGATGAAAAACATCCAAGTGCTGCTTATCTAAAAGATAACATCAAATAGAGCGTTTATAAGCCTCTAAAAAGATGATAAAGGACAAAAAGGCAAGCCATTCAAAAAGACCTGTAATATCTGCGAGAAAGCATAGTACAGTCGTTAACATGATACATAATGACATCAATAGCTGTAATAATTTATAAGCTAAGTATGTATTGGTTTGATGTAAGTCATAGAGAATCATTGCGAAAGTGATGACTACAAATACGATTCCAATAAAACCAGCATAAGTGTGACATTCTGAAAAGAAATCATGACTTGATCTTTTAAAGGGCATAAATAAGCTAATTATGAGACATATCCCTGATATATGGACAAGTGCTTTGCGTTTGGTTATCTTATAGAGCTGATACCAGTAATACATCAAAAACACAAAAAAGAAGCACTGCATTGGATAATGATATTGTGCCATGCTCATGACACCCGATAGATTATTGCGTATTGGACTGAGTCTTGTCGCAAAATAGGCAAGTATTGTAAGAAAAATGATGTGTACCATAAAAACCTCCTGCTTCATTATAACGGCTTCTATTTGAGAAGAGTAGAAAGATATGCTAAAATATATTAAATGTGATAAGTTGAACATATTGAAAGGAGTTTTATGAAACACAATAATGTTAAAATCATGCCTCTAGGTGGTCAGGCCGAAGTAGGCAAGAGTATGTACAGTATAGAAGTTAATGGAAAGATCTTCATCATTGATGCTGGTTATCGTTTCCCAGATTTGGATAAACTTGGTGTTGATATTATCATTCCAAGTTTTGATTATTTAATTGAAAGAAAGAAGGATATTGTTGCTATTATTATTACACATGCACATAATGATGTAATGGCTGCACTTCCCTACTTATTGAATGCAGTTCAGGGTGTTCCTGTCTATGCACCTAGTTTAACAGCCGATTTAATTGAAATGATGATTGATCATTATCAGAGACATCAGAAAAAAAATCTTCATATGGAATTGATTCGTGTAAGACGTGATGATTCTATTAAGATTGCAGGTATTCCAGTAGAATTCTTCCCTGAAACACATTCTATTCCAGGAAGTGTTGGTGTTGCTATCTGGACACCTGATGGATATGTTGTTTATGGTGGAGAATTTATTATTGATTTTGGTTCTCCTGAAGGATTTAGATGTAATATCCAAAAGATGATGGAAATTGGTAAGAAAGGCGTTCTTGCCTTAATGGTTGAATCTTCAGGAGCAAGCAATCCTGGTTATACTTCACCAAATCACAAACTTACAAATAAGATTGAATCTATGTTTGAAGATGCATCTGGCAGAATTATTATTTCTTCTTATGCCCAGAATGTCTTTAGAACAAAAGAAATTGTCGAACTCACTAAAAAGTATCATCGTCAGATTGTCTTCTATGGACGTGATAAATATGACCAGACAAATAGTATTATTCGTCTAGAAAGAACAACACATAAGCCTGTTATTACTGTTCCAAGTAAATATCTTGGCAAGAAAGAAAATGTTGGTATTCCCGCTAAGGATTCAAGTTATGTTATCCTTTTGAGTGGTGCACCTAATACTATTTATAGTGATATTTGTGATATTCTTGATGGTGGAGATGAATTATTAAAGATCAGAGAAGGCGATACATTTATTGTTGCTTCTCCAGTACTACCTGGTACAGAAAAGATTGCGAATAAAGCTCAGAATGATTTATTCAGAACGCCAGCAGATGTTCATATTCTTAAGAATAAACAATTACCTTCAATGCATGCATCTATTGAAGACATTAAAGTATTTATTCAGTTATTTAACCCTAAATACTATGTACCAATTAAAGGTGAATACCGTCGTTTTGTAGCCAATGCACATATCGCAAATGAAATGGGTATTGATAATGATCATATTGTGATTTTAGATAATGGTGAAAAGTGTACTTTCGAAAATGGACAACTTGAAGAGGGTAGAGAAGTTATTGAAATCGAAGATGTCATGATTGATGGTATCGGCGTTGGAGATGTGGGTGAAAAGGTTATTGATGACCGTATTCAATTATCTAATGATGGTATTGTTGTTGTGGGTGTCACTATTGATGCACGTACAAAAGAAATTATTGCCCAGACAGACTGTCAGACTCGAGGATTTGTTTATTTAAAGGATTCTGGTTATGTCATCAAAGAAATCATTAACATCTGTGAAGGCGTTGTCTCTAAGTTAAAAGATGATCCCCAGATGGATGTTCAGGATATACGTAATGAGATGAAAGAACTATCTATGCGTTATATTATGAAAGAAACAGGAAAAAAACCTGTATTTATTGGTGTTGTAGTAGAAATCTAAGCAGGATTTATTCCTGCTTTTTACAACTATGGAAGGGAGTGAAAATATGGCTGAAAAGAAAACAAAAAAGCCTAAAAAAGCACCTGTATCAAAACAGCCGAAAAAAGAAGAAAATAAATCTAATAAGATAAAAACAAGATTAATTGCTTTGTTTTTATTATTTATATTCTTTATAAGCATATGCCAATTAGGAATCGTAGGTAGATTTTTCCATACACTTATGGTTTATATTTTTGGTAGTATGATGATTTATCCTATTCTTATCATACTTTCTATTATATCTGCTTATTTTGTTGTTAAGGGTGAGTCTCCTAAATGGAAGGGTCCTCAGGCAGTAGGACTGATTATGATGATTATTGGTATACTGCTTATTTGTACATATGCCGGTAATATGCATTCAACAGGTAGTATGAATAATTATATAAAGCATGATGGTGTGACAAGCGGAGGTCTTATCGGTTCATTATTATATGCCCCTTTAAGTGCTTTATTTTCTCCTATTGGAACTCTTATTTTTGGTATTATTTTGCTGCTAGCTGGTCTTGTATTATTCTCTAGTAAGTATATTCATCAATATAAGATAAAACAGAATGAACAGGAAGCACAAAATGCAGTAGAAGTGTTTGAAAATAAGAAAGAGAAAACTAAAGTCAAAGATTTCTTTGCCCCTAAACAGAAAGAAAAAGGATTCTTCCCAGATAAAGTATTTGAAGAGAAAGAACCTTTAAAGGAACCAGATATTGACCTCACTTTCAATCAAAAGAGCATGCGTCTTGATATTGAAAAGAAGAGACCTAAAAAGATGGAATACAAAGATGCTGTTTATCAGCTTCCTTCATTTGATTTATTGAATCCTATTCGTAATACTGGCAACTTATCAGAAGAAGCCAAACATGCAAAAAGCACAGGCAGGATTCTTGAAAACATGTTTGAAGAATTCGGTGTCAATGCGAATGTAGTACATCTCTATATTGGACCCACTGTTACTAAATTTGAAATCAAGTTAGAAGCAGGAACTCGTGTCAATCGAATATTACAGTTACAAGATGACATTCAGCTTGCTTTAGCTGCAAAAGAAATTAGAATTGAAGCACCTATTCCAGGCAAGCCTTATATAGGTATCGAAGTACCTAATAAGACAGCAGCTATGGTTCCATTTAATGAAGTCTATCAGCTTTCTATGCGTGATCATACATGGGATAATAAGTTAGCTGTTCCACTTGGTAAAGATGTATCTGGTAACTTGATTGTTGCAGAACTCAATAAGATGCCTCATTTACTTATTGCAGGAGCAACTGGTTCAGGTAAATCAGTCTGTGTGAATTCTATTATTACTTCTATTCTTATGAAAGCAACACCGGATGAAGTAAGACTCATTCTTGTTGACCCTAAAAAGGTTGAATTATCTAACTATAATGGCGTACCTCATTTATTATCTCCTGTTGTCACTGATCCTAAAAAAGCAGCTGGAGTATTACAGCAGGTTGTTGCAGAAATGGAAAGACGTTATGAAGTGTTCGCAGATAATGGACAGCGTAATATGGAATCTTATAATGTCTATGCAAAGAAGTTTAATGAAAAAGCCAAAGAAGAAGATAAAAAAGAAATCATGCCTTATCATGTTGTCATCCTAGATGAAGTAGCTGATTTAATGATGGTCGCTTCTAAAACAGTAGAAGACTGTATTATGCGTATCTCACAGATGGCACGTGCGGCAGGTATTCATCTTATTGTCGCAACACAAAGACCATCTACTGATATTATTACTGGTGTTATCAAAGCGAATATTCCATCACGTATTGCCTTTGCAGTATCTTCTAGTGTTGACTCACGTACAATATTAGATGCAACAGGAGCTGAAAAACTGCTTGGAAAAGGGGATATGCTCTTTAGTCCAATGGGTTCTAGCTCACCAGTACGTGTACAGGGTGCTTTTGTGGCAGATGAAGAAGTGAGTCGTGTTGTAGAGTTTGTTTCTAAACAGATGGATGCAAACTATGATGATAATTATGTCAATGCGAAAGAAGTATCAAATGGCGGATCTTCAGTCAATGATTCTTTAAATGATACAGAAGAAGAATATGAAGAATGTCGTGAATTTGTCATTAAAGAACAACGTGCAAGTACTTCTTTATTACAAAGAAGGTTCAGAATCGGCTATAATAAAGCAGCTCGTATCATGGATCAGTTAGAACAAAATGGTGTTATTGGCCCACAGATAGGTTCTAAACCAAGGGAAGTTTATATTCGAGGTTATAGCGAAGAAGATATTTAGGATATCTTCTTTTTTTGATTAATTAAGCGGTAACACTTTATAAAGTAGCATTAAAGTGTTAAAATGATTATATATCAAAAGGAGGAATTGAATAATATGAAAAAGCTTATGGCATCTGCTGTAGTACTTTCAATGGTACTCGTTGGCTGCGGTTCAGGTAAAGAATCTAAAAAACCAGAAATCGCTTTAGTCACTGACTCTGGAGGAATTAACGATAAGTCGTTCAACCAGTCAGCTTGGGAAGCGGTAAAAGAGTATGGAACTAAGAATGATAAAGGTTATAAATATTATAAACCTGCTTCATTCGATACTGCTGGTTATAAGGATCAGATCAAGAACGCTGTTGACAATGGTGCAAAAGTCGTTGTTTTACCAGG
>NZ_DBPF01000105.1:0-1415 GCF_002299355.1 Catenibacterium sp. UBA627 | reverse complement strand
GTTAAGTTCGTTGCAATTGACTTCACACCTACTGATGAAAAAGAAAACCCTGTAGATGTTGCGGATAATGTTTACTGTGCAACTTATAAAGAACAGCAGCCAGGTTATTTAGCTGGTTATGCTGCTGTAAAAGAAGGCTACACAAAGATTGGCTTCATGGGTGGTATGGCACTTCCTGCAGTAATTAACTATGGTTATGGTTATTTACAGGGTGCTAACGACGCCGCAAAAGAATTAAATATTAAAGTTACTGCAAAATATACTTACACAGGTACATTCAATGAATCACCAGAAATTAAGACTAAAGCTACTGGATGGTACAATGGTGGTACTGATGTAATCTTTGCTTGTGGTGGACAGATTTGTAACTCTATCTTCGCTGCTGCAGAAGATACAAACAAAAAGTCTATTGGTGTAGATAGTGACCAGAAAGATGATTCTAAGACTGTTATCACTTCAGCTATGAAGGGTGTTAAACAGACTGTATTTGATGAAATCACAAATGCTTTCAATGACAAGTTTGAAGGTGGCGCTCATGTATTAGGTGCAGAAGGCAACTACATTGGTCTTTCAACTGATTTCTCAAGATTAAAGAAATTCAAGAAAGCTGATTACGATAAAGTATTCAAAGAAGTAAAAGATGGAAAGATTAAAATCCTAACTAATGCGGATGTAGATCCAAATGCAAAAGGTGATCCTAATACAAAAGTATTAAAGGATGCTTTAACTAACGTAACAGTATCTTACGAAAATTAAATAAAACCTATAAAAGTGGCTTCGGCCACTTTTTTTATGTGCGTTTACACTGATTTAGAGGTGGAATAAAAATTCCTATGATCTTCTTGGTTTATAAGCAGATGATAGTGACAGTATTGCTCAAAATCATAAGCCTCCTATATTGTTAAAAACAATAGACTTTTAGAACGAAAAAGAAATAAACAAAATTTAACTTCAATTTGAAAAAGAAGCAGTCTATAAAAAAATAGAAACTGCGTGTATAATTACAAGTAATGGAGATGTTTATAAATGTTTTGGAACAAATAACAGAGTATTCCCTGATACTGATTTAGAAGAAAGACTTTATGGTGTTATAGTGTCACATAATCATCCTATTGATGAAACGGCTTCTTACTTTAGTAGTGCAGATAGAAATATGTTTTCTCACTTTAATCTAATTATCCTAAGAGGATGTGATGAAAAATATGTATATGAACTTTCTAGAAAAAATTTAACTATTGATGAATTGCCAGATAATTGGAGAATATATGAAAATTATTTGCATTGTTCCAATATTTATAAAGCTCAGGAAATGAAAGTGGGTTATAGGAGATGGAAAAATGAAAACAAATGAAGAAAAAATGAATGAAGAATTGACAGAATTGTTTATGAATTATGAAAAAGAAAGAAAAAGAATT
>NZ_DBPF01000071.1:0-7421 GCF_002299355.1 Catenibacterium sp. UBA627 | reverse complement strand
TTTATCAACAGGAAAATGATAAATACCTGTTGATATAGAAGGGAATGCGATTCTTTTGATACCATGATCCATTGCCAGCTTCATAGAGTTGTAGTAGCAGAGTGCAAGTAATTCTTCTTCGTTGTGATTTCCACCACACCAGATAGGACCTACAGTGTGAATTACATAATTACAAGGAAGATTATATGCTTTTGTGATTTTTGCTTCTCCTGTTTCACATCCATGAAGAGTTCTGCACTCTTCAAGAAGTTCTGGTCCTGCCGCACGATGGATTGCTCCATCTACACCGCCTCCACCTAGTAGGAGTTTATTGGCTGCATTCACAATAGCCTCTACGTCTGTTACTTTTGTGATATCACCTTGAATTGTTTTAATCATATGTTACCTCTTATTTTGTCCACTCATATCCAGGCAATACATCATTTAATCTTTGTCTTGCCTCTTCTTGATTTTTTAAAACATGCTTATAACAGTTTTTAATGAGAAAATCTCCTGATTCAAGTCTTTCATAATACATCTGTTCAGCTAACTGGTAATATTTTAAGGCCTGCTTGTTATCTACTTCTGTACCAATGCCCTTAAAGAAACAATCACCTAGACGCATCATAATATCAGCACCTACTAGATGAATATTATCTTCATTAAGTCCCTGGGCACAATGCATATAGATACGGAATGCTTCTATCTCATTTTTGTCTACATAATAACCATTACGATACATATCACCAATCTTATAGAGTGATCGAAGATGTCCATCAAATGCCCCTAATGCGAAATAATGAAAATCTTTCTCATAATCCACAGGTATATCTCTACCATAATAGAAACAATACCCTAAGTTTTCCTGTGCCTGACGACATCCTCCATCTGCTGCAATTGTATAATACTCAACAGCTTTTTTATAATTCTGCTCACCAGCACGACCAGTATAATAGAGTGATCCAATATCACATGCTGCATTCACATTTCCTGAATTAAGTTCATCAGTATAGACGTCTATAATAAAATCAGCGACACATTCAGGAAGAATCTTTGTGCCATCTGCTTCATGTAATTCTCCTGCAATATTATAAGCCTCTTCATAGACTGCTTCATCTGAAAAATCTAATTCATTTTCTACGATATTATAGATTTCTGGATAATCTTCTTCTGATATCTCAGAAAGGATATTTTTAAGTCTTGTGTATAATTCTTTATTATTCATATTGTGCTCCCTAGAAGTTTACAACTTTTTTCTCATGTGTAAATGAATAGAAAGTGGCAGTCGAATTCTTAAAATAGAATACTTCTGTATTTCCATCATCGGCTGAATACATTTTCTTTAAAGATGGATATGCATCAAGCATGGATTGTTTTGGTTCTTTTCGGTCATCTTCTATAAGTTCTCCTGAAATACGTAGCCATTCACCATTCTTGTATGCACAAATTTCTACCTTTGGATTTGCATGAATCTGTTTTGATACATTCTTTACCTTCCCTGTTTGAATATAGAGCTTTCCCTCAAATATATGTGCTGTCCCAAAAGGTCTTACTCTTGGTTGATCACCTTCAACTGTTGCTAGGTAATAAGTATCTGCTTCTTTCAAAAAATTAATTATTCTTTCCATGATTTTACCTCCTTACATAATTATACCACTACAAAAAAGAATATCGGATTAAATCCGACATTCTTATACATGATCTAGCCAATGTACACGGAAGTAGTAGATAAGTAATCCAATCATGCAAACAACCCAGGTTACAGGCCATCCTGCAAATACAATAGCAATATTATGAGTAAAAGGAACTGCTACCGCAAGATAAATCTGTCTCAAAAAGACGAATGTACCTACCATGAAATACATTGGAATATTAGATAACCCGACACCTCTAAGTGCACCAGAAATAATCTGAATAACTGGCAATGTGAGATATCCTGCTGCGAAGACACGGGCCATTAAATAACCGTATTTAATCACTTCAGGATCACTAGAGAAGATACCTACAAGCTGCTCACCAAATACATAAATCAAAATAACACCTATAGTTGTAACTCCAAAGGTCATAGCCATTGTTGTGCGAAGACCTTTCTTAACACGATCTATGGCATGCGCACCAATATTCTGTCCAGTAAAAGTCGTAATAGCCATCGCAAAGCTTTGAATTGGTAATTGTAGGAATCCATCAATCTTTACATAAGAAGTATAACCAGCTACTGCATTAGCGCCAAAAGTATTGATATAAGACTGAACGATTACGTTACTAAAAGATACAATGGATTGCTGTAGGGCGGTAGGGATTCCTATTTCAATAATCTTCTTTAAGATTGGCTTATCGATAGAAATTTCTTTAATCTCTACTTTATAGATTTCTCTCGAGAATACTAATTTTATTATAACAAGCAGCGCACTGATCCCCTGGGCAATAAAAGTCGCCCATCCAGCACCTGCAACACCCATATGAAAATTCAATACAAAAACAAAGTCTAGAATAATATTAATAATAGACGCAATAATCAAATAATAAAGTGGTGTCTTAGAATCACCTACAGCACGTAATATACCTGAGCCCATATTATAAATACATACAAAAGAAATACCACCAAAATAAATACGTAAATATAAAGCTGCTGGTGTCATGACCGAATCAGGAGAACCAATAAGAATTAAAATCTGACGTGATAAACCTATACCTAAAATAGTAAATAATACACATAGAATAAGAGTTAAGGCAATTGATGTATGAATCGCTTTTTTCATCTTATTTAAATGATTACCACCAAAATATTGAGCAATGACTACTCCCGCACCTGTCGCAAGTCCTGTAAAGAAACCGACAAGAGTATTAATGATTGGAGTGGATTGTCCAACAGCTGCAAGAGCCCCTGAACTCACGAAGTTACCTACTACATAAGAGTCCACTGTGTTATAAAGCTGCTGGAATAAGTTTCCGACTAACATAGGAATAGAAAACCATAATATCGCTTTCCATATCTTACCATGTATTAAATCTGTACTTTCATTCATGTTTTACCCTCCCTAAACAATACAATCATAGCCCTATTTTTTAAGATAGAGTAAAGATTTTCGTAAAAAGAAATAAACAGATGTGTATTTTTTTGATGGTTTCACTATTCCGTAATGAAATGACTTGAAAAATATGATAAAATTAAGTCGATATGTAAGAGAGGGATGTTTTATGGATTATTTGAAGGAACTAATACAATATATAGGAGTAAGAAACCTAGTAATATTTGCCTCTATCCTCATTGTTTTGATTATTTTTATGATTATATATCATTCAGTGAAGTTAAAGGTATATCGTCAAGAAATCTTAGAATTAGAAAACCAGATTACTGGAATTAAAACACTGCCATTACAATATAGATTGGGCCGTGTGCAGTCCATTGCGAAAAATATGCCGGAAGTTGTTGAACAATATGAAGAGTTCACTAAGGATTTTGAAGAGATCACTGAATTCCAGAAGAATGAATTAGGTGTTCTAGTGGATGAAGTGGATGCTGCTTTATTTTATGGAAAGAGCCATGGTGTCAAAAAGAAATTAACGATGATTCAGGAAATGATACAGCGTTATGATCGTGATGCAAAAGCTCTTCTTGCCCGCATTGAGAAGGTTACAGAAATAGAAAACATCCAGCGTATAGAAATCATCAGAGTAAAAGAAAAGTATCGTCAGGTAGGCAATGAATACGATAAAATCCGTATTAAAGTTGAAGAGTTTGTGCCACATGCCTTAGAGATGTTTAAAGAACTAGATGATGATTTTGTGAAGCTTGAAACATTAATGAATAATCAGATGTTTGCGGATGCTAAGAAGTTTACAGAAGAAATTGAAAATCGTATTGATAGTCTTCATGAAAATTTAAAGGATCTTCCTTCTTATGTTTATGTAGTATCTGATTTATTGCCCAGCAAGATCAATAAGGTGGATGAATTAATTGCTTCTTTAGAAGGTGATGATTATGCGCTTGAAGAAATGAAGGTTGCTGCACGCCGTCAGGAAGTGGATGAGCAGATGGAAGAATCCATTGTGCAGGTAAAGAATGTAGATATTAAGGCTGCAGCAGAAGTGCTTGAACCTTTAACTGGTCTTATTGAAGGATTAGTGATTGATTTAAGTAAAGAACTTGACTCATATAAGCAGTTCAAGGAAAAATGGAGAGAAAGCTATAATGAACTTCAGAGACTTACAAGTATGTATCAGCAGACCATGAAGGAATATCGTCGCTTGATTACTGAATTTGTGATTGATGAAGAAGAAGTTGTTATTAATAAGAAGCATGAAGAGTTTATACAGATTCAAAATGCCGCTAATGATCTTATTGAACAGATGGAGTCGGGTCATTTTGCATATGCAAATATGTTAGAACATGTTGAGAGTCTTTATGAAAGAATGATGACACATGATGCATATCTTGAAGAGTTTGAAAAGCAGAAAGATGAAATTGAAAAGAAGAATCAGGAAGCAGAAGAACTCATCGAAAACATCAATATTGTCTTATTGGAAATCAAGTCTGAAATCAAGAATGAACATCTTCCTCTTGTGAATGATTCTTATCGTGATTATATTACTGACTCTTATAATAAGGTAGAAGAAATCAAGCGTTTTAAAGCCCATAAACCGGTTGTATTGAATGAACTATGTGCCAAGGTAGAAGGGGCGAGAGATGTGATCTATAAGCTTTATGATAATGTTCATAATATGATTGTGACAGCGGGTATGGTAGAAGATGCAATTGTTTATGCCAATCGTTATCGTTCAATGTTCTTAGAGGTCAATACAGAACTTACTAAGGCTGAAGTCTTATTTAGAAATGGTGAATATCGCAATGCATTACAGGTTGCAGTTGATATTCTAGAAAGACTTGAACCAGGAAAATATGAAGAACTCATCAAAAGAAAAGAAATTAAGTCCGCTTAGTGTGGACTTTTTTCTTTTATATCGTTATTATTTAAGGCGGGGTGATTAGATGATTTATCTAGATTATGTAGCGACAACACCTCTTGATGAGGAAATACGCTCTACATATACAAAACTATTAACAAATTATTTTGCAAATTCTGATTCTGCTTATGCACCAGGTTATGAGGTCAGTCGTTTGATTGAACAGTCACGTTCACATATCGCGAAGCTACTTCATGTAAGTCCTGAAGAATTAATCTTTACATCATGTGCATCAGAGTCTAATAATACAGCTATCAAAGGAACGGCCTTACAATATATGAATAGAGGAAAGCATATTATTACAACGGCCTTTGAACATTCAAGTGTAGCTAATACTTTTAAGCAGCTAGAAGAAGTATTTGGGTTTGAAGTGGATTATGTGTCTATTGATTCAAAAGGACATCTTGATTTAGAAGAATTAGAATCTCTTATAAGAGAAGATACTATTCTTGTTTCTACAATGTATGTCAATAATGAAGTAGGAACAATTAATCCTATTCATGAAATAGCTTCTATTGTCCATAAAAAGAATCCTAAGACAAAATATCATGTTGATATGGTACAGGCTTTAGGTAAGCTGTCTATTACGCTGGATGATATTGATTTAGCCACTTTCTCAGCACATAAGGTATTTGGTTTAAAAGGAAGTGGTTTACTCTATAAGAAGCGTACTGCAAGTATTGTTCCTCTTATCAATGGAGGACAGCAGGAAAATGGCTTGAGAGGTGGAACAAGCAATGCCTGTGTGGATATTGTGCTTGCAAAAACAATGCGTAAAGCCATTGAATCTCAAAAGAGTCACTATGATTATGTCAAATCACTTAATGACTATTTACGTGAACAGTTAAGTGAAATGGATAATATTGTCATCAATTCACCAGAAGATGCGAGTCCATTCATCTTGAATATTTCATGTCCACACTATAAACCAGAAGTCATTGTGCATGATCTAGAAGCTAAAGGAATCTATATCTCTACAAAGAGTGCCTGCTCAAGTAAGAAAGTAGAAATCTCTCATACTCTTCAAGCAATGCATTTAGATCCTCTTATCAGTTCAAGCGCATTAAGACTTTCATTCTCACATCTCACTACAAAGCAGGAACTAGATATATTCCTAGATGCTTTAAAAGATACATTAAATAGAATTAAGAAACAGAGGTAATTAGATGAAACCAGATCATATTCTTGTTCGTTTTGGAGAACTTACAACTAAAGGAAAGAACCGTAAACTATTTATTAGAAAACTATTAAAGAATACAAAAGAAATACTTCATGACTATTCTGCCTTAGAATATGAATTAACATATGATCGTCTTTATATTTATTTAAATGAAGAAAATGCGGAAGAAGTGACAGATAAGTTAAAGACAATCTTTGGTATTCACAACTTCTCTTTATGTTATAAGGTAGAACATGACTTAGAAAAGGCCAAGGAAGTTGTCACTTATATTATTGATCATGATGAAGGTCATACTTTTAAGATTGATACAAAAAGACATGACAAATCATATCCTAAGACATCTATTGAGATGAATAAGGAAATTGCAGGATATGTATTCCATCATACAACAAAAGAACTATCAGTAGATGTTCACAATCCGGATATTTTAGTACGTGTAGAATATAGAAAAGATGCTATTTATATTATGGATAACATGATTCCGGGTGCTGGAGGCTATCCAGTAGGTATTGGTGGTAAAGCCTTATTAATGCTTTCGGGTGGTATTGATTCACCTGTTGCTGGTTATTTGACAATGAAGCGTGGAGTAGACTTAGAATGTATTCACTATGCTTCTCCACCTTATACAAATGAATTAGCAAGGGAAAAGGTATTAGACTTAGTGAATGTATTAAAAGACTATACGCATGGTTCTATTAAAGTTCATATCGTTCCGTTTACTGAACTACAGTTATCTGTATATGATCATTGTGATGAATCTTATGCAATGACAGTTATGCGTCGTATGATGTATAGAATTGCGGAAGGTGTTGCAAAGAAGAATGACTGCTTAGCTATTGTCAATGGTGAAAGTATTGGTCAGGTGGCATCTCAGACACTTGAATCAATGAATACAATTAATCAGGTTATTACAACGCCTGTTATTCGTCCTGTTGCATGTATGGATAAATTAGAAATTATTAATATTGCTGAAAAGATCGGTACATATGATATCTCTATTAGACCATATGAAGACTGCTGTACAATCTTTACACCACATAACCCAGCAACTAAACCTAAGGCTTATAAAGCAGAAGGTTATGAAGCAAAATGGGACTTTGAAACAGAAGTACAGAAGTGTATTGATCATACAGAAACAATCATCATAAACTCTAAATATAAGAACGATGAAGATCTTTTTTAAAGGTTTAAAAAAAGCGTAAAAAAAGTTCATAAAGTAGTTGACGAAGTGTCCTTAATCGTGTAATATATAACTCGTCGGTTGAGGACACACCTCTCTCCGTAGCTCAGTTGGTAG
>NZ_DBPF01000092.1:0-6008 GCF_002299355.1 Catenibacterium sp. UBA627 | reverse complement strand
GACATTTATAATTCTACTATTTTTTCTGATATAGTACGAAGAAACCAAGTCAAGAAGATAGACCAGCTAGAAAGAGTTGTAAAATATACGTTTAATAATATTGGAAACACATTTTCTGCAAACTCGATTTCTAATTATTTTAAATCAGAACAGAGAAAGATTGACAATGAAACAGTTTATAGCTATTTAGAGAAATTACAGAAAGCCTATATTCTTCATAAGTGTTTTCGATATGATTTGCAGGGAAAAGATATATTAAAAACACAGGAGAAATTCTATCTTGCGGATGTTTCTTTGCGTTATTCTGTATTAGGTTATACTGTAGATAGTGTCGCAGCATCTTTAGAAAATATTGTATATCTAGAACTTAAAAGAAGAGGCTATGATGTTTATATTGGTAAGATAAAAGATAAAGAGATTGATTTTGTTGCAACAAAACAAAATGAAAAAATCTATGTTCAGGTAACACAGGAAATAAAGTCTGAAAAAACACAGAAAAGGGAATATGAACAGCTTTTAGAAATCAGAGATAATTATCCTAAGTATGTTGTGATGGCAGATGATTTTGCGGGTGGTAACTATGAAGGAATAAAAACAATGAACATAGTGGATTTCTTATTAAGTAAAGAGTATTAGAAATGAGTTGAGAGACTCATTTTTTTGTGCATGTAAAAAGACAATATAGAAAAATTACTATATTGCCTATTACTGATTAAATATGAATAACTCTCTCACAAAGCTTCGCAACATCTAGATCATGTGTCACAATCACTACAGTGGCACCATTATGATGATATTCCAATAATAGGTTCATCATCATTTTTGTGTTTGTTTCATCAAGTGAACCAGTTGGTTCATCGCATAACACAATCTTTGGCTTTTTAAGAAGCAGCTTACAAAATGCGATACGCTGGGCTTCTCCACCAGATAAGAATATATTTTTCTATTCTCATATCCTTCTAGGCCAACAGTAGTTAGTGCTTGTTTTACCGCATTCACTTTTTCTTTCTTATTGAATCTTGAATACTTCAACACAATATTAGGATTCTCTTTGACGGTATAATCATCTACTAGAGCATTGTTTTGAAACATATAGCCTATATCATATCTCATAAGTAATAATGCATCTTTCTTATTTGAAATTGAATGATGATTAATGATAATTTCTCCATCGTCTACCTCTTCCAATAACCCCATGATATTGAGTAATGTAGATTTGCCAGAACCGCTATTTTCTTCAATTGCGACAAGTTCATTTTTTCTATAATGAGATTAAAATAATCAAAGATTGTTTTTGTATCATAATGTTTCGTTATGTTTTTTAATTCAATCATTTAAAAAGTTCCTTTCAATAGGTGAATGATATTCTTTTTCTCAAACTTCTTTATGGAAAGTACATAAGTCATACCCCATAGAGTCGTAAGAATCAGATAAATAATAAGAGTGTAGATGAAATAAGAATGACATAATAAAGAAATCAAGAATATAGATATAAATAAAACAACTGTTGATTTCACAAAATAGAAATACTTGACTAGTGATGTGTAACCTTCAATTGTCTCTATCGCAAGAAGTGATGCATGGTACTGGATGAATATTCTGGTAAATCATTAATATCATTAAACTGACTAATGCGACAGAAATCATAATATCTGCAATAAAGAGTGTTTGTTCTTGATGATTTAGAAGAGATATTTCATCATATGCGGTAATGATTTTAGAAGTATATTGATTTAAGCTATATTTCTTTAAAATGGACTGAATTCTCTCTTGAGAGCCTTTGATCTAATTAGGATTATATTTATATCCTAGAATGACATCATAATCTTCAGGTGATCCATTTTCATTTGTAAGAACCTGTACAACAGGATCTGTAATACTATTTGAATAATCAGATATGATTAAAGAGTTATAAGTAAAGAATTTCTGATTGTCTTTATAATAGATAATCTTAATACCATGTAGTGTATCAAACATAGCCTGTGTCATCTTATATATCTTCTTTTTTGAATAGTTTTGAGGTGCTAAGACTACTCTTTTCTTTTCATCTTCACTGATATGAATAGTATAGGCATGAATATCTTGAATCACTTGTTTCTTTAGATAGTTTGTATTGACATAGGCCATACTTGTAAATGTATATGTTTCTTTGTCATATTCATTAAAGTCTGCATAGATACTACCAAGACGATTGAAGTCTTGATAAAGTTCTTTTTGTTTGTTTAAAAAGCTTTGACTTGTAAACAGATCACCATTCTCTACATTGGAGACTTCACTTAAGATAGAATATTGTTTCATTGTGTTCCACTCAATATGATTATTCATTCTACTTAATAGCGAATAACTAGTCTCTATTCCAATAGATGAGAGAAATAGAATAACTAAAATCATCATGAATAAGACAACTTGATTAAAATAAATGATTGTTTTAGATGGACCTTTGTTTTTGAGGAAGTCTATCGCTTTCACGTCTTTAAAGTGATTGATCATAAGAACACATATAATCAAAGTGAGTGATAGAAATAAGAATAGAATCAAGAAATGATCAATTAGAAAATGAATGACAGATTGATTTATACGCCTGCATACTAGTAATGTAAGGACAAAGAACCCTATGAAAGTAATAAGAAATTGCGATTGTATAATGGGACATACATAATCATACCCAATAGAAAATAAACTATATCCTTCAAGTCTCTTGATGCTGAAAAGTTTATAATTCTGCAGCAGGTCATAAATAATCACTAACATAAGAATGAAATAAAAAGCAGCTAAACAAATGATAATCCATATCATATAATCTACCTGTCCGCTTAAGTCATTGAGGTCTTTTATAGATATATGTAATATCGCATTCATCCCATTCTTAAATTGATTGAAAGACTGTTTATTTGGGAAGGTAACATGTACTTCTCCTTCTAGCTGATATCCATCACTCAATAGTCTATCTAGCGTATAAGTATTAAAAGTGAATGCATGATCAAGCATAGAAGTAGACTTTAAATATTGATTCTTATCATGAGTAAGATAAACATATTTCTTGTAATGGTTATCCTTATTCTTCGTGATAAACAAATCACCCTGATATTTATCTAAACAATTCTCTACAGTATGCAATATTTGAGTCGAATCATTATTCATAATATCATGAGGAATTTGAATAGAATAAAAGCCAGGTAATTCTTTTTCTGAATATAAAATATGATTAAAGTATTCATGACTTGTGAGGGTATAGCTTACAGAAAAGAAGTGACATGTAAGGATACAAAAGATGATAATAATAGCTTTTTTCATAGTAATCTCTCTTTCACATGCACTCTAACATAATAAAAACTGCACTTACATGGAATTGTTGTAAAGTGCAGTTTTTTGTTTAGTGAATCACATCAAAGAGTATGATGTCATTTACTAAACATTGGTCTGTTTGCTGGTATTGATTCCATGATATTCATCTACAATCTCATTAATGATTGTGAGTCCAATACCATGATTATTTTTATTTTCTTTACTTGTATAGCCTTTTTTAAAAGTGACAGGCTGATCAATTGAGTTCTTTATTTGAATATATGGATTGTTGTTTTTATTTTTTAAAGAGATAGAAACGTCTTTATCTGTTGTTTTAGAAGATGCTTCAAAGCTATTTTTGAATAGATTATATATTAACGATGATAGCTTTGAATTATTTAGTTTGATAGTTCCTAGTACTTGATATCATCTATATGACTATGGACTTGAGGATATTCCTCTTTGAAATACTGATACAGCATATTAATGATATGATTTTGTGAATCATTATTGGTCTTATATAGATGATGACTGAGAATATCTAAATAAGGAAGCAGTTGATCTTGTTGATTTAAATAATAGTCCTTAATCATGAGAATCTGTTTATTGTAATCATGCTTGAATTTTCTAAGTCCCTGATATTTATGGGTATAAGAAGAAAGATATGACTGCTGCAGCTGGATGATTGTTTCTAGATTCTGTTTTGATATGTCTTCTTTTTTCTTTTCATAATTCATTTTCAAACAGAAATATAGTAAGAGCAGCAATAATAGTGATGTAATGAGAAATAAAATGATATTCCATTTTATACTCTTATTCATAGAAATGTAGAGATTAGTCAATAAGACAAGCTGTGCTGATAATAATATACAGACAGAAGATAGAATAATCAAAATAGAGTTATTAATGATTAAATGATTCCGCTTTGTAATAAAACAAAGGAGAGTTATAAGAATCAATGACACAAGTGCACTGATGAATGATAAGTGATTGATATCATAGAATGACAAGAACGAATTGATACATATTTGGAAAAATACCATGACAATATAAGAAGAAATAAATTCTTTGATAGATTCCAAGGATAAATCAAATATGAAAATATAAGCAAGAAACATAAAGGCGATATTGATGATAGAGGGATTGATTTCTTTCTTTAATACAATCATAACTAATGAAGTTAAGAAACAAATTATTCCCTTAACACAATGGTGTTTATTGAACTCTTTATTGAATAATAAACAACTGATCATCAAAACATTCAACATGAGTAGTATTTGTTCGCAAAATGAAATCATAGTGTACTCCTTATATAATCATAATAGCTTTGTTGGATATCTTTTAGTCTGCCTCTACTGATTTTAATTATTTCTGAAGTTGTGAGTGTAAGTTCTAAGTGATTGATATCTTTCAAATAATCAAAGTTAATAATATATGACTTGTGAACACGATAGAAAGGGCAGTGAAGTTCTTTCTCCATATCTTTTAATGATTTGCGAATGAGATAATCTTTACTGTATGTATGGATTATTGTGTAAACATTATCTGCCTTTAAGTGGATGATTTCTTTATAATCAATCATCTGATTATCTAAATAGATACAATCTGTCTTTGATATTTGAATAAGATATCTTTCTAAGTCCTGTGATAAGGTATGACTATTATTTTATAAATAAGCAATTACATGATTACCAAATGCTTCTATCATTCTATCTTGATATGAAGAAAGATAATAGGAGTATGAACTTTTAAAGAGTTCTTAGTCAAAATACAATCACCGTCATTCATTTCTATATCTATATGATAATAGAAAATATATCTTTGTTGTTGAGAAACTCATTACCAGAAAAGAAGTGAGATACTGTAAAAGGTATAGGGTATTTGAATAATATAGAAGTAATCATTTCTTCTAATTTTTGATGAATCGATTGATCATCATCTACAATCGCAATATGAAACATAATAGCCTCCTTGTTTAGAGAGATAAAAAAAATATATTATATTTTGTCAATGACAGTATCTAATCATTAAGATGACTAGGATTTATTATTACATTATTTGACCGGCAAATAATAAATCCTTATAATAGGGAAAAAGGAGTGGGGAGAATGGCGAAAACTATTGTTGGTGCAGTATTAGAGAATGATCCAGCATCACGTAACTGGTTCAATGTAATATTGAACTATCCAGGTGTACATGCTATCTTTTTTTATCGCATCAATCATTTCTTATGGACAAAATGTCATATGAAATTAATTGCACGTTTCCTGTCACAAGTAGCACGCTTTTTTACAGGGATTGAAATACATCCGGGTGCAACGATTGGTAAACGATTATTTATTGACCATGGTATGGGAGTTGTAATTGGGGAAACAACCATTATTGGTGATGATTGTTTATTATATCAAGGCGTGACTCTTGGAGGGGTAGGTACAGGAGAACATACATGTAAAAGACATCCAACCTTACATAATAATGTAATGATTTCTGCCGGTGCAAAAATCATTGGGGATATTACTATTGGAGATAACAGTATTGTAGGTGCGAATTCAGTTGTATTGAAAGATGTACCACCTAACTGTACAGTAGTAGGTGTTCCTGGTATGATTGTGAAAGAGAATGGTGTCAAGGTACATCGCGAATTATAAAAAGGGGCATAAGCCCCCTTGTAAGTGTCTCAGTAGCTCAGCTGGATAGAGCATTCGCCTCCTAAGAATATGTTA
>NZ_DBPF01000005.1:2509-14110 GCF_002299355.1 Catenibacterium sp. UBA627 | reverse complement strand
GGAGGTGCGGACAATTTCTTGGACCAAAGATGATGCAATGGAGGAAAATATATGGCATATACGGAACAAGAAAAACAGCAGGCACTTGCCCTTTATGATGAAACTGGTTCAATATCCAAAGTCATCAATAAACTTGGCTATCCAACCAGACAGAATATGTATACATGGATCAAAAACAGAAATATTGAAATAAAGGAAAAAGCATCCGTTGACTATTCAGATACACCTGAGCATAGGAGACATCCATCACTGGAATTAAAATTATCTATCATTCGTCGTTGCTTTGAAAAAGGAGAAGATATAAAATCAGTATCAGAGGAAACTGGTTACTCAAGAACGAGTATCTATCTCTGGAGAAGAAAATATGTTGTTGGAGGTGCAGCTGCATTGGCAAGTAAAAAAAAGCATTTGCCTCGAGGTAAAATTATTGTAGATACGTCTGATCATGATTCCGGACAAGAAGAACTTGTATCAAAAATCAAGGAACTGGAAATGGAAAATGATATTCTTAAGGAAACAATCAAAATACTAAAAAAAGATCAGGGCATCGATCAGTTCAATTTAAAAAATAAAGAAAAGACAATGATCATCGATGCCCTGAGAGATAAGTATTCATTGTCATTGCTTTTGAAAAGGATGAATATTTCAAAAAGCAGTTACTGCTATCAGCATAAGGTCATCCATTCAGAGGCAAAATATGAAGCCATAGCCAAAGAAATTACGCATTTATTTCATGAAAATGACAGCAGATATGGCTATCGAAGGATCCACGCCTTACTGAAAAAGCAAAATATCATCATATCAGAAAAAATCGTCAGAAGGATCATGAAAGAAAATCAGCTGGAAGTGAAGATTAGGAGAGCTAAGAAATACAGCTCTTATATGGGAGAAATTACAAAAGCAGCTGAAAATCTTATCAACAGGGATTTTCACTCTGACAGACCCAATCATAAAATGCTGACGGATATTACTGAATTTTCAATACCTGCTGGAAAGGTATATCTTTCACCAATCATAGACTGTTTTGATGGGATGGTATCTGCATGGAAAATAAGTACAAATCCAAATGCAGAACTCGTCAACAGCATGCTGGATGAATACCATGAAACACTAAAAAACGGAGAAAGGCCAATCGTACACAGTGATCGTGGAGCACATTATCGATGGCCAGGATGGATCAGTAGAATGAGCAAGTACGGCTTTCAAAGAAGCATGTCTAAGAAAGGATGCTCGCCAGACAATTCTGCATGTGAGGGCTTTTTTGGAAGAATGAAAAACGAAATGTTTTACGGAAGAAAATGGAATAATATAAGTATAGAAAAATTCACAGCTCTTATCAATGAATATATTGAGTGGTACAATACCAAAAGAATAAAACAATCGCTAAATTATCTAAGTCCAAAAGAGTACAGACAATTACTGGATCTTATTTAAATAACAGGTCCAAGAAATTGTCCGCACCTCCCAGCCTATAGAAGCATATGACTTTAAGGTATATGGTGAAGAGTTGAAATCATTAGAGAAAGTATCGAATAAATGTATCCAGTTAAAAACAAGAGTGGAAAAACCTAACATCTCTAGTTTAACTTATGTAGTCAATGGTGAAGAATATTCACTCTATAATATTTATCATGTTGTTTCTGATGATTACTATAAGAAGAAATTCCTGAAATAATTTAAAGGAGAGCATGCAATGGCTCTCCTTTTAAATTTTTTGTCTAAAAAAACTTTCGCTTGTATTATTAATTTAAAGCGAAAGTAGAGTATAAATCTCTTAGTTCACGAAATGTATTGCTGTATCTAAAGTAACGATTTACTTAGACAGAGTGTTAATTTTTGAAAATACTTCAGCCATTTTCACATTAAGTATAAATACTTTATCATTTGATTTTATATATAAATACTTACTATCTTCTACATTGTTACATGATATCAAATAATAATCTCCATATTCGGTATTATTGAACCATCCGGCAGTGTAATTTTTATTAAATTGTCCTTTTACTTTCTTACCAAAATCAAATTGATCGATGTATTTTATATCATTAATGTCTGAATAATAAATGCTTTCTTCACTACATAACGGTGCCTTTATAGATATTTTTTCATTATCATAATTGACCATCGGTTCAGACTGAAAATCTACTATAGTAAAAGCAATTATCATAATAGGAAAAATAAGAATGAAAACAGAAATTAATTTGCTCATTTTTTTTGACATTTTCTAACACCTCAGTTAATAAATTTTGTAGGTCTTAATGTATTGGTCTTAGTATATCAGTCAGTCACATTTGCACATATTGACTTTGAATTAAGCGTGAACTATAATAATTGTGAACGATGGAACAACCAGTAAGCGGTTGTCCTTGGGTTTTATATGATTGAAATAACTATCTCAAACTTTTCCCGAGGCTGAGGTAGTTATTTTTTTGCACTTTTATCTATAATGATAAGAAGTAACTTTACAATGATTCCTATAATAGACACAATAAATGCTAACGATGTTAACACCACCATGACTGTTTCATATGCTGTCATTGCGCATCACCTCCGTTTTTCAGATTTTCCCAAAACTTCTAGGAATGTGAATTTCGAAGGATTGCGTACCTTCGTCATGACGACCAAGGATAACCACCTACCGTATACGGTTGTTCCACATAAGAATTATATCATATAAGTATATAACTGTAGGAAGTTATTAAGTATTAGAAGAAACAAAAAACCCATGAGAACTGCTCTCATAGGTTTTTTTATATGAACGAACATTATGTTCGAATTATTCATGGTGGAGGCGGGGGGAATCGAACCCCCGTCCAAAAGCCGTTCCATATCAGGTGTCTACAGTTTATCTTATTGAATCAATTTAAGTATGTTACGATCAATAAGCAATCTTTCGCATACCGATTTCTGATTGATTTTCATGAATATAGTCAGAACATCCTATATCCCTTATCTTACAGGTTATGTTACAGACTCTAAAGGTGTAAGCGCAGATAGGTCTGCATTCGCAAGTCTATGTCGACTATTAAGCGAAAGCGTAATTTGTTCTGTTTCCAGATATTTGTTTGTGCATGTAACGTTTGCCAACGACTGCTGCCTGATTCAAACTGACCCCTGTCGAATCCAAGACGCCCCCATTAATAAGCGCGTTTGAGAGCTTTCTCAATATCGCGCTTAGCATCTTTTTCTTTTAAATCATTACGCTTGTCATAAAGCTTCTTACCTTTTGCAAGAGCAATTTCTAGCTTTGCTTTTGAGGTATTGAAGTAAAGCTTTGTAGGAACGATTGTTAAACCATCCTCACGAACCTTCTTCTCTAGTTTACTAATTTCTTTCTTATGAAGCAATAGTTTTCTAATACGTCTAGGTTCATGATTAAAGATATTTCCATTTTCATAAGGGGCAATATACATATTCTCAATAAAAGCTTCGTGGTCTTTAATTCTTACAAAACAGTCCTTAAGGTTAGCACTGCCTTTGCGAATAGACTTGATTTCAGTACCTTTTAATTCAATACCTGCTTCAAAAGTTTCTAGGATAAAATAATCATGATATGCTTTTTTGTTATTTGAGATGATTTTCATATATATTACCTTCTTGTACGGAATTTTCTTTTCTTCTTTCTATGACTTCCAGCTTTTACAAGTTCGAAGTCAATTGTTTTTTCTAGCTTATTTGCTTCAGTTACTCTGACTTTTACTGGATCACTCATCTTGAACATACGTCCTGTATGTTCACCGATAAGAATAAGATTCTTTTCATCATAAGCATAATAATCATCTGTTAAGGAAGTCATATGAACAAGACCTTCGATGGTATTAGGAAGTGATACAAAGAATCCAAAACTTGTAATAGAAGAAATATAACCATCAAATACCTCACCAACATGATGAGACATAAATTCAGCTTTCTTCATATCTTCGACTTCACGTTCAATATCAATCGCAATTCTTTCACGATTAGAAGACTGTTCAGCAAGTACTGGAATCATTTCTTCAAACTCATTCATTCTAGAATAATCATTCTTGAATAAGTAAGTTCTAATCAAACGATGTACCAATAAGTCTGGATAGCGTCTAATAGGTGATGTGAAGTGTGTATAGAATTCATCTGCAAGACCGAAGTGTCCAAGACATTGTGCATCATAACGTGCTTTCTGCATTGATCTTAATAATAATGTAGAAATAATATCATGCTCAGGTGTTCCCTTAGATTCTTCAATCATACGTGCTAATTCATGAGGGTTGATCTTTTCAAGAGACCCATGAATAGTATAACCCAAAGGCTTCGCAATGGAAACAAATTGTTGTAACTTCTCTTTTTTAGGATACTCATGTATACGATAGATAAAAGGTACATCCATCCATTTAAAGTGTTCAGCTACTGTTTCATTAGCACATAACATGAACTCTTCAATAATATGATCACTCTCACCACGATTTCTTAAGACAACATCTACAGCACGTCCTTTATCATCTACAAGAACCTTTGCTTCATCTACATCAAAGTCAATCGCACCACGACGATCTCTCTTCTTTCTTAAGATAGCAGCTAATTCTTTCATATTAAAGAATAACTCAACAGCATCACTGTATTTCTTCTTTAGTCCTTTATGACCTGCAAGAATTGCATTCACATTATTGTATGTCATACGATGAGAACTTCTAATAACAGTAGGGTAGATATTATGATCTACAACCTGCCCTTTATCATTGATCTCCATAATACAGCTAATTGCATAACGGTCCACACCTTCATTAAGTGAACAGATACCATTAGATAACTTATGAGGCAGCATAGGAATCACTCTATCTACAAGATAAATAGAAGTCCCTCTTCTAATCGCTTCCTTATTTAATTCAGTTCCTTCATTCACATAGAATGAAACATCCGCAATATGAACACCTAACTGATAATTCCCATTATCTAATTTCTTTAAAGAGATCGCATCATCCAAGTCCTTGGCATCATCACCATCAATAGTCACAATCTGCCAATCTCTAATATCTAAACGATTAGGAATATCACTTGGATCAATAGACTGAGGAATAGATTCAATCTCATCATAGACTGCCTGTGGAAAATCAATATCTACATCATACTTATTCACAACAGATAAGATATCTACACCAGGATCATTCTTATGACCAATAATCTTAATAATATCACCCTTTAAATAAGGCTTGTACTTCTTAATCTCTACAACAACCTTATGTCCAGGCATAGCACCATGTGCATGGGCTTCATCTACATAAATCCAATCAGTAAACTTAGGATCATCAGGCATGATGATGAGTTCTCTTCTACCTTTTCTGACTAATCCAACAAGTCGAGTCATACCACGCTTAATGATCTTTACAACACGTCCTTCAGGTTTTCCTCTATAGACAGTTGTTTCAATCATAACCTCATCCTGATCAAAAGCACCATTGAGGTTCTTGCTATTAATATAGTATTCAGTTTCTTCATCAACCTTTACAAAACCAAATCCCTTTTTATTTAAACTCAAAACACCTTTTAAATAATGGAAATCATCAATCAAATGATAGTTATTCTGATTATCTCTAATCACTTCGCCATCTTCTTCTAATCTATTCATAAGCTTTACAAATGCGATATATTCTTCAGTAGAATCATAATGTAGTGCACTTGCAAGAGCATCTATTTTTCTATCTTTTAAGTCTTTATTCTTTAATAATTCTAAAACATCTTCTCTCATATATTCACCTCCAACAAAAGAAAAGAGGCACTCATAAGTGCCCCTTTATTATTATTATCCTGCCATTTTAATAAGAATTGCGATAACAAAGAATGCAATACCTAGTCCCACAGTAATACGTGTAAGAACTAAATCCACACCTCTTTCTTTTTGCTGTGCAAAAAGGTTAGAGCTCTGGCCAGTTAATGCATTAACAATACCATCAGTTTTTCCCGTTTGTAAAAGACACACAATAATTAGGGCTATAGAAACAATGATCAAAAGTACTTCTAACATTTTTCCTGCCTCCTTTTCTTTTAGACTTTTTCTACATTAGCGAATAAATAATATCATAAAAATATATCGATTACAACACCTTTATTCGCTCACACCATTGTTGAAGTCAAGGGAAACAACACTAAAACGATTATTCTTTTCTATAAGTGTTACTTTTACGTTAATAGTTTGATAGTTGTAATAGAAATTCTTTTTGTTAAATGTAATTTCTAACCCAACATCTGTATATTCATAATCTTCTAAACCACTTAATGTAACATCGGATGCTCTTGTATAGTTCACTTCATATGTTGTGACTTCATCAAGATTTGTCTTATTTTCTATCATATCATTCACACTCGCATAATAGCTAGACTTCGCAAACTCTTCAAAGTTATCTAAACGATCACTATAGAAATACTGCGCACCACCAATCTCATCTTTCTTCTTATTAGAAATAGTAAAGAAATCAATCGCAAATAATGCAGCAACATTCTGACATGTATTTCTCTTAGTATGAGAGGCATTGATATCTTCATGTACTGATTTCATTAAAGAAGTAGGATGATTTGGCATAGCATAAGTAATGACGGGAGTATTGACGACAGGCTTCTTATCATTATGATTATGATAAACAAGGACGCCACTTACTGCAATCACAGCACATAAGAACCCGATAAGAATATATTTCACATGATGTCTTTTTGCTATCATTAAATATGTCTTAGATTCTTTGATTTTTGGTAAATCATCTCTTTTTAAGAATATATTGAGAATTGTAAGAATTGGTTTATATTTACGTGAAATCATATTGGTATATTCCACGAATATCTCAAATACAAGGAGTAATAATGCGAATAATAGAATTGATGCAGTTACACTATATATATGGATAAATGAACAGATAGAGAATAATGCGGTCGCAATATATAGAATAAGAACACTCTTAGTCTGACCTAGTTCTAGAGAGAACATTAATTTATGATGTAAATGTCCTTTATCTGCTTCATCAAAGCGCTGATGATGTACTTTACGTCTAATAATCGCAATGAGTGTATCCATAATAGGTACTGCGAGTACTACAATAGGTGCCCCTAAAGTAAAGAATGTAGAGGACTTAAATCCAAATCCTAATAAAGAAATCACAGATAACATGAAACCAATGAATAAAGCCCCACAGTCACCCATGAATATTTTTGCAGGATGGAAATTAAATACTAAAAATCCTCCAATGGATCCTGCAAGTAAGAGTGTTAATGAGGTGATATCTGTACGACCATAATGGATAGAGATGAGTCCTGTAGTGATCAACACAATCATGGATATACCACCACATAAGCCATCTAATCCATCAATAAGGTTTACTGCATTGGTAATACCTACAATCCATCCTAGAGTGACTATTAAGGCAATAGAATAAGAAAGAATAGTAGGAATATAAGGAATAGTAAATCCTTTTAAAGATATACCACCATAAAATATGACTATAAGTGCTGCAGCGACCTGTCCAAGAACCTTCATCTTTGGAGGAAGGTCATGAATATCATCATATAAGCCAAATAAGAAAACAATCAAACCACCTATTAATATAGAGTTGATCTGATTATCTGTTTTAAGGAATACCATTGCCCCTATAAGGAATGCCACATAGATGGCATATCCACCTGTACGAGGAATAATACCGTGATGTACAGTTCTATTATTAGTATGGGCTATTATACCCATTTCTTTTGTGATTTTACCGATAAAAGGGGTTAAGATGACTGATATAATGAATGTCACACAGAACGCTAATATATTATTGAGTGTCATAGGTACCTCCATATTATGTTCATTATATATCAAATGTGAACTATGTGCAAAGCAATGAAATTTAACGCAAAGTAAATCAACTAATGTATAATATAGAGAGAACGTATTTATACTGCATAAAATACATATTGTTTTTATTGGTATAAATGATATAATGATATCAGAAAATAAAAATAGGAGGATTTATTATGCATCGCTTAGGAATTTCAGTTTATCCTGAAAAATCAACTCAAAAAGAAGTTTATGATTACTTAGAACTTGCTGCTAAGTATGGCTTCTCAAGAATCTTTACTTGTTTATTATCAGTGAATGATCCAAAAGAAAAGATCATGAAGGATTTTGGAGAATTCATGGATAAGGCACATTCTTTAGGTTATGTTGTTGCAGTAGACACTAACCCAGAAGTATTTAAACATTTAGGTGCTACTTATAGTGATTTAAAACCATTCCATGATATGGGTGTAGATATCATCCGTTTAGATGGTTCATTTGGTACTACAGGAGATATCCAGGTTACTAGAAACCCTTATAATATTCAGATTGAATTCAACGGTTCTATGGACCAGGGTGTTGAATTATTATTAGAACAGGGCGGAAACAAAGATCAGGTTATTATCTGTCATAACTTCTTCCCAGAAAGATATTCTGGTTTAGACTGGAACTATTTTGTTAACTTCAATGCTTATTGGAAATCATTAAATCTTCATACAGCTGCATTCGTATCAAGTAACCAGCCACATACACATGGTCCTTGGAATGTATTCTGTGGATTACCAACAGTAGAAATCTTAAGAGGTCTTCCAATTGATTTACAGGCTCGTTTAATGCTTGCAACTGGAGATGTTGATGATATTATCATTGGTAATGCTTATGCTTCAGAAGAAGAATTAAAAGCCTTATCAGAAGTTGATTACCAGAACATCTGCTTCAAGATTGATGAAGTAGAAGGTTTATCAGATGTTGAAAAGGAAATCATTTATGATTACTATCCACATTGGGATCGTTATGATCATTCTTCATTCTTCTTACGTTCATCTGGAAGCAGAGTAAAGTATAAGAATGAAAGTATCCCACATCGTGAAACAGAACAGAAGATGTTCCATCGTGGTGATGTATTAATCGTTAATGATAATTTAGCTCATTATCGTGGTGAATTAGAAATCGCATTAAGAGATATTCCAAATGATGGTGAAAGAAACCTTTGTGGTCATGTAAAAGAAGAAGAAATGATGTTCTTAGACATGATTGAACCAGGTCACTATTTCAAGATTATTAAATAATAGTCAAGGCTATATGCATGATGCATATAGCCTTTTAACGCGAGACTCATATAATTTCATATTTAGAAATATTTTTCATAAATAGGAAGAACAACATATCTTTTCTTATTTTAGATTAGAATAGAAATGTATAGGAGGGAAAAGAATATGAGTTTTCCAAAGAATTTTTTATGGGGTGGCGCTGTTGCTGCCAATCAATGTGAAGGAGCCTGGCTAGAAGATGGTAAAGAACCTAATGTCACTGATGTAATGGTGGGTATTGGTTCTAAGGATCCTGGTATTAAATGGAATGAAGAAACAAAGAAATATGAAATGTGCTTAGATCCAAATAAAGCATACTTAAGTCATGAAGCCATTGACTTCTATCATAGATATAAAGAAGACTTACAATTAATGTCTGGTATGGGCTTTAACTGCTTTAGAACATCTATTGCCTGGGGTAGAATCTTCCCTAACGGGGATGAAGAAACACCTAATGAAAAAGGTTTAGCTTTCTATGATGACATGTTTGAAACAATGTTGGAATTGGGTATGGAACCAGTGATCACATTAAGTCATTATGAAACACCTCTACATCTTATTACTGAATATGGAGGATGGAGCAATCGTAAACTGATTGATTTCTGGAAACGTTACGTAACTACAGTATTCAATAGATACAAGGGTAAAGTAAAATACTGGCTAACATTTAATGAAGTCAATAATATGATGATCAACCCACTAGTGGCAGGTGGAGTATTGACTATTGATAATCCAAAAGACCCTAGTGACCCTATTGGTTCAACAACTGAAAAAGATAAATGGCTTGCTTACTATAATATCTGTGTAGCCAATGCCTGGACAGTTAAACTATGCCGTGAGATTGATAAAGATGCACAAGTAGGATGTATGTTAACATGTTCATCTGTTGCAACATATCCATATGACTGTAATCCTGATAATGTCTTTGGGGCATATAATACAGTAAGATTAAACAATTTCTATTTTGGTGATGTCTTCTGTTTAGGAGAAATTCCTGGTTATGTAAAACGTGTATGGAGAGAACATGACTGTGCACCAGAAATGAGAGAAGATGAATTACAGTTAATAAAAGAAAATACAGTCGCATTCTTCTCATTTAGTTATTATCGTTCTAGTACATATGATCAGTCTGTTGGTATGGATGGTAATACAGGTGGATTAAAAGGACGTGCTAATCCATTTGTAAAGGAATGTTCACCAGAACCTTGGTGCTGGCCAGTTGATCCAAAAGGTATCCGTTATGTGATGAATATCTTATATGATCGTTATCATTTACCACTCTTTATTGTAGAAAATGGTATTGGATTAGATGAAAATCTAGATGAAACAGGACATATTCATGATGAATATAGAATGTACTATATCAAGGAACATTTAAAATATGTCCATGAAGCCATTCTAGATGGTGTTGAATGTATGGGTTACTTATATTGGGGACCTATTGATGTTGTTTCTGCAGGTACTGGAGAAATGAAGAAGCGTTATGGTTTTGTCTATGTTGATCGTTTTAATGATGGACATGGAACACTTGAAAGAAAACTAAAAGATTCTTACGAAGAATATAAAGAAATCATTGAAACAAATGGAGACTCTATTCTTCATTCTTAAGAATGGTATTACTGAACTGGCGTTATTCTGTTAATTACGCCAGTTTTTCTTATAAGATTTTTCTCTTGTAGATACATAGAGTGATGCATTCACAAGATGAGATAAATCATTCTAGCCAATACCAGTGAGGACAATCATAAGGATACCATTATTATGGAGTACTTCTGGTAATAGGTGTCCATTTGTATAGGTTCTTGCATCTACACCAAATCTTCTAAACTTACTGAATAACTTAGCTTCTTTGCGATACAGATAAGAATAGAAGGAGTCGTATCTGTTTGAACTGCAATACAAGTTGTTGAGTAGTTTTCTATCATATTTATCGCAAGAAATGTTGATTTTCTATATAATGATTGTCGGAGGTTGATTTTACATGAATATAAATGAAGGAGCAAGAATAGTTGTGGAAGACTGGCTCCATCTTACAAAAGATAATTTAGTATATTTTGTGACAGATGAAACAAAACTTAAAGAAGCAAATGCCTTTTTAAAAGCATGTGATCATATTGGTGCTAGATGTAAGGTTGTCCAATTAAAATCACATGAAATACAAAATGGTAAAAGTATAGATGCCTTAAAATGGGAAATGGCTAAAGCAGATGCGATAGTAGGGGCAACCAATTATTCATTTATTACAACAGATGCTGTGAACTATGCACTTTCACGTGGTGCACAGTTCTTATCCATGCCCATGTCTACAAATAATGGTGAATCAATATTTGAGCAGGAATTCTTAAAAATGGATCCTGATGAAGCCACAATGCTTGGAATGCCAATGTTCTGGGAATTACGTGATGCGAAAACAATACATGTCACAACTAAACGTGGTACAGACCTCACCTTTGATATCACAGATCGTTTTCCAGGAATCTTCCATGGTTCATTATGGGAAGTAGGAAAATGTTC
>NZ_DBPF01000005.1:0-2436 GCF_002299355.1 Catenibacterium sp. UBA627 | reverse complement strand
ACACTTATATTAGATGGATCAATGGGATATATAGGAATAGTGGATAGACCTATAGAAATAAAAATAGAGAATGGTTATATTACTTATATCGAAGATACAGAAGATGGACGTAAACTGAAAGAATACTTAGAATCATTTGATGATTTAGAAATGTATTGTGCCGCAGAATTTGGAATAGGTTTAAATACAATATCTAAGTGTCGTGGAGCCAGCTATATTGAAGATGAATCAGCTTTTGGCACATTCCATATTGGTTTTGGTAGAAATCTTGCCTTAGGAGGCAGTCATAATGCCCGTGGACATTTTGACTTAGTGACACATAATCCAACTATTATTGTAGATGATAAGGTCATTATGAAAGATGGACATGCCAAGGCAATTCAGCCGATTGAATGGGGAGTATTATAGTACTCCTCTTTTTGTTTGTTCAAATATCGTAAAAAGTAAGGGCGCACAATTTATATTTTAATGAAATATTGTCTTTATCAATTTGCATATAGCGACATTTATTGGTATAATTATTTCATAATTTTACGAAGGAAGAGGAAAAACATATGAATGATGCTATTAAACTTATCGGTATCGTAATTGTCGTTATTGGGTTCGTAATGAAATTCGATACTCTTGCAACAGTTGTTGTTGCTGGTTTAGTAACAGGTTTAATCAGTGGTATGTCTATCATGGACATTTTAAATACACTAGGTACAGCCTTTTTAACTAACCGCACAGCAACTTTATTTATTTTAACTTTACCAGTTGTAGGTCTATGTGAACGTATGGGTTTACGTGATAAAGCGGTAGACTTGATTAAGGGTATTAAGAATGCTACTACAGGTCGCTTATTAGTGATCTGGGAAGGCGTTCGTACTGTTGCGTCTGCATTCTCATTAAGAATTGGTGGCCATCCACAGTTCATTCGTCCATTAATCAATCCAATGGCTCAGGCTGCTGCGATTGCGAAATATGGTGATATTGATGAAGATACAGAAGATCAGATCAAAGGTATGGCTGCAGCTTCTGAAAACTATGGTAACTTCTTTGCTCAGAACTGTTTCATGGGTGCTTCAGGAACATTACTTATTGTTTCAACTTTAAACGAATTATTTAAGTCACAAGGTGTTAACCAGGTTGTTACTGCTAACCAGATTGCATTGTGGTCTGTTCCAATTGCAGTTATTTCTGTTTTTGTTGGTGGAGCTTATGCTTTATGGTTCGATAAGAAACTTAATAAGAAATATGGAAAAGGAGGCAAATAACAATGTTACAAATTGAATGGAATACAGCCACTATTATTGCAGAAGTATTCTACTGCGTAATTGGTGCAATCTTTGCCGCAACAGGGTTTAATGCCTTAACTAATAAAGACTGTGAAAAGCCAGTAACTACTGCTATTTTCTGGTTCTTAATTGCTGTTACATTTATGGTTGGACCATATATTCCAACTTGGATTACTGGTTTAATCGTTGTTCTTCTTGCTGTATTAAGTGGTTTAGGTTTAGTAAAACCAGCTGCAAGACATATCCCAACTGCTAAGGAAACTCGTGATAATGCAGATAAATATGGATATAAGTCATTTATCCCACCAGTATGCTTAGCTCTTGTTGCCGTATTAGTTGCAACTTTCTTACCAAATCTTGGTGCAAACAATGCGATTGGTATTAGTGCTGCTGCTGCATTAATCGTTGCATATATTATCTTTAAACCAAAACTATCTACACCTCTCAAAGATGGTGTTAGATTAAATGATAATGTTGGTTCTACAGGTATCTTACCTCAGGTATTATCTGCATTAGGTTCATTATTTACTGCAGCTGGTGTAGGTGCTGTTATCGCTGCTGGCGTAGGTGCACTTATCCCTGAAGGAAATCATTTAATTGCAGTTATCTTCTATTGTGTAGGTATGGCATTATTTACAATGATCATGGGTAATGGTTTCGCTGCTTTCGCTGTTATTACAGTAGGTATCGGTTATCCATTCTTAATTGCACAGGGTGCAAATGCTCTTGTTGTTGGTGCTTTAGGTTTAACTGCAGGTTACTGTGGTACATTAATGACTCCTATGGCTGCAAACTTCAATATCATGCCTGCTGCATTGCTGGAAACTAAGAATAAATACAGAATTATTATGACTCAGGTTCCAGTTGCATTAATTATGTTAGTAATTCATATCATCTTAATGTATGTCTTAGCATTCTAAGGAGGCTTTTAAATGAAATTATTATTAACTGGTTTCGACCCATTTGGTGGCGAACCAATCAATCCTGCCTGGGAAGCTGTTAAAAGAGTTTCTGATCAGGTAGGAGATGTAGAAGTTGTAAAACTTATGGTTCCTACAGTATTCTACAAATCTATCGATACAGTAGCTGCTGCAATCGAAAAAGAAAAACCAGATGCTGTATTATGTATTGGACAGGCTGGGGGACGTTTTGATTTAAC
>NZ_DBPF01000127.1:0-5742 GCF_002299355.1 Catenibacterium sp. UBA627 | reverse complement strand
AAACACCTCTATATCTGTCCTGATGGAGATCTATACAATATTTCTTTCGCAAGATATATCAATACAGAAATCAGCTATCTCTCTTCACCACAAGATCTATTAGAAGACTATAAACAATCAAGTGATGATGATTTAGATATTGTATCTGTCATTTATCCTGATTATTATGATGATTCTTCTGAAAGTAGAGGACAAAAGGGTGTTCTTTATGGAAGCTATATTGAAGGCATGTATATTAATCAATTGTTTGAAGATAGTACACTCTTATCACGTGACGATGCCAATCATGATAACTTCTTAGATATTATCAGTCCTAAGATTCTCCATATTAGTACACATGGTGAATATGTTGACTCAGACCAATTAATGGAAAATGGTCGTCTATGTCTATCTGGTTATAATAAAACAGATTCTGGTTATGTCACTGCTGCAGAAATACAAGACATGGACTTAACAGATACAGAACTTGTTGTATTAGGTGCCTGTCAGACAGGACAAGGTAAGAGTGTGGGTGGAGAAGGTGTCTATGGTATAAGACGTGCTTTTGAACTTGCAGGGGCTCAAACCCTCTTACTTACTGTAGAAGAAATAGATGACTATAATGCTGCACTATTTATGAAGATCTTCTACCAATATTATAAGAAGTCTAGAAATGCGATGCAGTCTTACCAGGAAACTCAATTGTATTTATCAGACTATCAGAATGGTATAAAAGAACTCATTCAGTTTAAAGAAGACTTTAAGTATTATCTTAAAGAAGAAATACATCCAACGACTTTAAAGATGAAACTTATACAATTAGACAACAGAATAAAAGAATGTAGGGCACAGAAAAAGATGTTGAAAACTGTGCATGGACATTATGAAGAAGAAGACTGGAAAGGCTTCATCATCCAAGGAAAGGTACATATTTAATTATATGTATCTTTTTATTTTGTTCAAAAAGAGGGAAAAATATCACTCCATACGTTATAGGTGAAAGGAGTTGATATTCTATGTTTGTTAGAAGTCAAGATTATCGTGTAGATATTAGCTTTAAGAAATCAAAGGTTTCTATTCCTGCAATTTATAAAAATACAAGATTAGATATTCCGTTTGATACCAATACGCTAGAGTCACATCTTGCTATATTTGGCGGTACACGTAGTGGTAAAACCACATTTATTAAAAATCTAGTAACACGTTTAAGACATGTACATCCGAATGATTTATATATCTTATTGAATGTCAAGGATGACTACAATGACTTACTCCAATCAAATGATGCATTCTTTTCTGTAAAGAATCCTACATTTCATTGGAGTATTCTCAAAGAGGCTTATGACTCTTCTTATCCAGAAGACGCCCTCAATGAAATCACTATGGAGCTCTTTCATGAAGAACTCACAAAATCACACAACAAGTTCTTTCCTGAAACAGCTCAGAAAGTACTCTATGGGCTTCTTCTCTTCCAGTTAAGAAACAATTGTATTGCAGACAATAAAACACTCGCAAACTGGATCAGAAGCTTAAGTCTTATTGATATCAAGAATATTCTACATAACGTAGGTTTAGGTTATATTGCGGAAACATACCTCTATGCTGGACAAACAAAAATGAATGGTCAGAACGGTGCTATTCTTTCTACTATGCATTTAATTCTTGATTATTACTTTGTACAGGACGATGCAGTATTGATGTCCACAAAAGATATTCTTGCAGTTGAGGGTAATTTACTCCTTCTTCAATATGATATTCAGTTCCAGAAGAGTAGTAATTATCTGATGAAGCTGTTACTTAAATTAATCATTAAAAGAAAATTAAGTAGAAATGCGCCAGAAAGACGTGTGTATCTAATTCTAGATGAAGCCTCTGTATTAGATGGGGACTTTGAGTTAGTACAGGTCCTAAACATTGGGGCGGGAAAAAGAATCCATGTCATCTTAGGATTACAATCTATAGAACTACTCTATAGATGTCTAGAATCTCCTGATGAACATCTACAACAATCAGTTCTAGGTGGCTTCCAGAACTTTGTCTTCTTTAGACCAAGAGATTCCCCCACAAAGGACTTTATTGTCCATTTAGGTGGGCAGGATATGATTGAAACGTCTGTCTTTCCAGCCCATATATCAGGACACACAGAAATTGTTGTTCAAAAAGATGATCTTATCTCAACACGTGATATAGAAACATTAACAGTAGGTGAAGCTTACCTTAAGATACTTGATCAGCCTATGTTTAAAGTAAAATTCTTAAAAGGAGTCTAATATGCAGAAAATACTGATTTCAGGACATAATCCTACATTTAAAAATAATTTTATGAATTCACTCCAGTTCAAAAAAACAGTCGTCACTTTAGATGATTATGATGGTGCTGTGAAATCCTCTCATATTAACTATTATGACTACTTTAGAAGATATAACGATGAACAGCTGATTGAGTTAATCAAGAACTTGTTGTATGTTCATGAGATTCCTCATGCAGAAATCATTTTTGTAGAAAACTACTTATTATTTCTAAAGAAACTTATGAGAGTACTCAACAAGAATATGACATTACTCGATGCTTTTATTCAATGTGAAAACTATGAAATAGTAAAACAGGAATTCAATAAACTGCTTCAAACTCAAGCAATCGATTTTTCTGTATTTGACTATTATATGAATCAATACATAGGTTTTCATACAACAGAATTTATTTCTATAGAAATGTTTATCGTCCTCTTATTTAAAAATACAGGCTGTCCTCCATCACGATGCTCAACTATCCAGCTTGATGAAATTAACCAGGACGTCCATTTATATCTTATTAATGAGATGATGAAAGTTATGCATCAACCTCTCATTTTAATCGAAGATCATAAACAATATAATACACAAACGCTCAAACATTTCTTTGAAATGAATAAAGAAGACTATCCACTTATTGCGATATTTAAAGATATCTTCTTACATGAAGAACTTATATCACAGATTCCTTATCTCTTCTCCACAAAAATATATCTCAATCACAGTGAACACTCTGCCAATATAATATCGCAGCTTGCAGGTGAAGTAGAAGTTGTTCACACAACCTCTACTATTTCTAGAAATAAGAGAATAGGAAGTGAAAGTCTTCTAGATCGTCTATTTGGTACAGATAAGACAGAAACAGTCGCTACATTAGCTCCTGTTAAGGAGCCCAAGATAAGTAAAGAAGAAATCATGTACTTAAATAAGAATGTCTGCCTCCTACAGACTTATGATAGTACACTTCGTTTATTTGTCTGGTCTAACAAGTTACAATTACTGCTAAAAAATACAAATCTCATTTCATAAAAAACACTCCAACCTGAAAGAGAGGAAAACATACATCCTCTTTTTCAGGAATTAGTTATAAAGAAAGGACTCACACTATGAAAACAAATCTTACACTTGCTGTACTCCTATTATTTGGAGACTGGTATTTTCTTAATACATTATTTGATGCACCACTACTACTATGTATCCTTATAAGTCTCCTATTTATCTTTATAGGATACGGACAAGAACGTATTACTATCTCTTTAAATCAAGCCATACGCTTAGATCAAATGCCTGTCAATAGCTATTCCATGTTTTATAGACAGGTAGTAGAAGATATTCAACTTCCTCATCCAGATATTCAATTCTATTACTTAGAAGATGATGCAATAGAAGTAACACATTATGGCCTCCATACTATTGTAGTCACAAAAGGGATGTTGAACTTACATGATGAAGATGCCTTACGTGCCTGTATTTCACATGAATGTGGTCATATTTATAATTGTGATATTCTCTTTAGACAAGTTGTATCATTCAATATCCTTGCACTCATATTCTTTGTCTTATTATTCTATTCAGGCATTCTTGCATTCTTATTCTTTATGATGATTATCTTACTCATCCTTGGGTCATTCTCATTTACTACTTACTTTACAGGATCACTCTTTGTAAAGTTCTTAAGATGGCTGATGAAGTCTATGCAGAACTTATTACTAGGATTTGATCATCTTTTCTTAAACTTCTATATGACTATAAGAGATTATGAAGCAGATGAATATGCTATCACAATGGATGAAAACAATCGTTATGGTCTCATTCATTATCTTAATCGTTATGAACCCAATTCTTATAAAAGAGTTAAAAAATTAGAGGAAACCTATGAAAACTGATATTAAAAATACAATCGTACTTGGAGAACCAGGTAGTGGTAAAACAAGTTGTATTGCGATTAATGAAACAATAGATGCTTTAAAACAAGGACATAGTCTTTTTGTGAATGATAATAGTAAAGAAGAAATCTATAAGAGTACATATGATCTCGCTAAGTCTCAAGGATACAATATTATCTTGCTTGATTACTTGAATTATAAAGGAGATTCATTTAACTGCTTAGATTTAGTGAAGGACTATTATCAAGAAAATGAGTCTGTGTTATGTGGTGAATTGATTTCATTAATCAGTGAGGCGTTAAATAAACCAGTGAAAGGATCTGAGGATCCTTTCTGGACAATCAGTTCTACTACCTATATAAAGGGCATTATTTACTACTTGTTAGAAACAAAAAGTAAGAAAATAAACTTAGAAGCATTATCACATCTATGTGTAGAAAGTTCTGCACGTATAGAGTTTCTAGGATTAGGTCGTAGTACACCTATGGCAAGTTCATTATTAAATGGTGTCTTTACAAATAGTGAGAAAACAACAGCATCTATATTAATGACGGCCTTTGCGACTATCTCTTCTATTCTTACAAACTCTAAAATAAAGAGAATCACAAGAACGACAAGCTTTGATATAAGAAAAATACCTAAAGAGAAGACAATTATATATTTAAAATACCCAGAGTATTCTGAACAGTATGATGGCCTTGTTTCTTTAGTCCTTACAGAACTTATTCATGTTTTATATCATTCATGTGATCAAACCGGGCAGTTAGATATTCCATTTCATTTTATTATTGATGAGTTTGCTCATTTTAGATTACCTAGCTTTGAAAGATATATTAGTACAGCACGTTCTAGAAATATCCAGTTTACTTTATTGATTCAATCCATGGATCAATTAGAGATTGGTTATAGTAAGTCTGTAGCACAGACTATTATGGACTGTTGTCAGAATATTATCAGTTTTCAGACAACTAATTATAATACTCTGGCATATATGAGTCAGTTAAGTGGTTATAGAGATACAGTAGGTAATCTACCTAGAGTATCTATGAATGATTTACTTAAGCTGCGTCCTTTTGAAGCATTCTGTTTAATTAACCATCAGCCATCTATTAAATTATTTATACCTTATTTCATGAGGAGGGATTACTTATGAAGTACTTAATATTACTTGTAGTACTGTGTTATTTCATACCTGGCTTAGGAGCATGGATACTTGATGGTATGCCAACATTGATACAGATATGTAGCGCCTTTATGCCATGTATTATTATTCTCGTTGGTTTATATATTTTAGTAAGGAGTATTCTATGAACAAATTTACATATGAAAATACACCATTAGGCAAGATTGCCTCTGGTTATGTAGAAGAAGTAGGGGCTGTAGAGCCTAGAAACACTTATAATCAAAAGATTGCAGGAGGTGAATATCGCCAGGAGAATGATCATGGTGGACATCTAATTGCGCATTCTTTGCAAGGAAGTTCAGGTCTTGAAAATATAGATCCACAAAATAAAAATGTGAATCAAATAGATCAAAGACATATAGAAAGAGAAGTGGCTTCCTATGCCCAGGATTCAAATAATAG
>NZ_DBPF01000081.1:3772-4115 GCF_002299355.1 Catenibacterium sp. UBA627 | reverse complement strand
CCAGCCAGGATGAAGAATACAACCAACCTATCTCTACCATGCCAAATGTGATGTGGGTCAGTTTGCAACCAATTCTTCACTTTGCGCACAGATGGAATGGATGAATTGAAACTAGATATTATTTTCACCATAATCTTATGTATTAATCGTCAAACAATCTACCTTGTACTCCCTTACCTGGCTTTCCATTCATATACGGAACTCCATAATCTTCATAGAGCATCTTGCATACTGAACCACAGATTTTTCTCTCGTTAGAATCAAAATCATCTTTACTATATCTCAAGGCTATTTTCTTCAGCTGCATGGCAATTTTCTCTAGAATTTCAATTCTTTCTGACTG
>NZ_DBPF01000081.1:1153-3703 GCF_002299355.1 Catenibacterium sp. UBA627 | reverse complement strand
GCACGAAGGAAGGTGTTGATCTGGGTGATGATCTTGGTCAGTTTTGCACCATAACCTTCAGACAGAATCTTAATCTGTGTTGGTGTAACCGGCTTCTTTGCACCAAGTCTTGCAGTATTACCATTTGTTTCTATGATAAAATAGTAGGCAGTAACAGCACCTCTGGAGTTCTTGCTCTTAACCTTATAATCAAAACAAACGTCACAAAGTCCCTTTTCGTAGAGTTTCCTGATGTCGTTCTTAGCCTTGTCAAGCACTCGCTTCTTGAAATCAGAACCGTTTTTATACTGTTCTTTCTGGATAATGTTGCCCTTTTCATCCTTAATTTCTAGAAGGTTGAACATCTTCTTGATATCATGAACGGTCATGAAGAAGATCTTGTCTTCCTTGTTGCGATACTGACAGCAGAATTCATAGAAGCGTTGTGAGTACACACTCTTGAAACTCATCTCGATATACATGTCAAAGACAGTAAATTCAGATGAGAGGTTGGTAAAGTAGGGGAGGAGTACTGGAGTAATACCCACAGTGTAGGTCTCTTGATCAGGATGCTCATCCACATACGACAATAAACCAGCATAAATGCGGTGACCGTCTTTGGAATGAAAGACCTTCTTTGAATCAGTGATGTTCTTTAATGCATTGAAGGCATAATCCAAGTTTGAGCTATGCCCGGATACACATTCAAGCAGCTGGCTACGAGTCAGGGTAAGCTGATACTTCTCTGGATGTCCATCTGGAAGATCCTTGTTTTTCTGTATACCACGAAGAATCTGCAACCAACAATTTCTCTCAACTGCAGAAAGATTGCTGATTGCCTGAGTAACATCGTTTGGCTGAGAAATAAAATAGTGTGGATTTTCTGCCAGAATCAATCCATCAACTTTCTTAGGACGCCCAGATTTCTTCTTAGCAATCTTGCCTCCTTCATCGCCAGAAGGTATTACCTCTGCAACGACCTCCTCAATTTCTTCCTTTTTCTTCGCTTTAGACATAGCTGTATGATTTTAATTTTGGGCACAAAAATACATAATTTCTGCGACAATCCTCTTAAAAGAGTCGTAAATTACATTTTTTTAACCTCTAAAAGACAAGACAAAATTATAAAATCTAGAAACAATGAGTTAAAAAAGCAGGAAGTCATTCTATAACTAATTGAAAATCAATAGGGCAATTTGAGTTCTGACCGTAAAAAACATGGTATCAGATTAGAAAATAGATGCGACAAAATTATAAGTAAAAATTAAATTTTGAATTACGTTACGACATATATATAATATAGATTGTCGTAAACAAAGTTATTTCACAACTCTTCTTTTGAGTAATCTTTTATTATTATCACTTATAATTATATTGTTGTGTATTGGATTTAATTAATTTATTGGTTTTCGTTAAAGTAATACTTTAATATAGGTTACCTATCTTATTACGACAATATTATAAATGATAATTGTTTTTATAGTAAGAAAAGCCAGAGTTTAAAGGAAAAATCACGCTAAGTTTATAATTTTGTCCGGGCTTGAGTTTTAGGGATTGGGATATAATATATAAACTTTTGAATCTCTGAGAGTTAAAACATTGCTGCGACAAAATTATAATATATAGAAAGGAATGATTATCAATTTTTTAACTGGCACTTTGCTACGACAAAATTATAAAAAAACAAAAAATATGATTTTAAAAACGACTATTTAATAATTATGTCGTAAATAAAATCATAATAACTATAATTGTGTCGCATGTGATGTGGCATATGATGGAGTATTCTTAATAAATAAAGGCTGTAAAAAGAATACTTTATTAATTGTATAGCGTGATTTTAGGGAGCTGGATGAGGAAAGGCTTTAAGGAATATTCCATGTTACTGCGACAAAATTATAAGCCAAATCTAATTCTATAGGTGAAGTATTCCATGATAGAAGTTAACGTTATAATTGTGTCGTAATGTACACCTAAAACGAAGTATAAGATAATTATAATTTTGTCGCAACATGATTGTATTTGTTTGTTTATCAGTGAATTGAATGATTTTAATAAAGTAACTTGCGACAAAAATAGAAATACCAAATAGGGCAGGGGATTACTATGTAATAAACCTGCGACAAAAAAATAAAGGAAATCAGATAAAAGTAGAACGTTTTACGACTTCGTTATATTTTTGTCGCAAATAGGTTCAATTGGTTTATTATTCTGTCGTATGATGTATGTTCAGAGCAAATAAAATATATAGAAGGTATACTATAAAGTCCTTTGCTTCAATATGGTATAAGTATTTATAGAAATGTTATCGCGACAAAATTATTGGTTGAATTAGACCGGAATAGCAGTTAACTCTTGAATTTGCATGTTATGCGTGAGGATTATGACTTATATTAGAAAGAATAAGAAGACCTTAATATAACACTATCTAACATAATGATACATTTATTAACGCGCAAAAAAGTCTGTTCTTTCTTTATACGGCCTGGCTTTCAAAAACTTTCCCTCCATGAAGCTGGGAGTTTCCTTTTTCTGCATCATAACGGAGGAAGAAACACCACTATAAGTCCT
>NZ_DBPF01000081.1:0-1088 GCF_002299355.1 Catenibacterium sp. UBA627 | reverse complement strand
TTTTTGGCTTATTCTTTTCAGTATCTGTAACTAACTGATTTATAATGTCTCCCATTAGCTATCTGCGACATAATTATAAGATGATGCGACAAAAATATAAACCCATCTGCGACATAATTATAAATCTTAGGTGCTTTGTTGCGACAAAATTATAAGGGTATAATATGAATCTAGATTAACGTTTTTTGCATATAAGATGGTTTGTTAGGATAGATGTGATTACTAGAAGTGATATACTAAAGTAATCATTGTCCATTAAATAATAGCACTATTCATATATCTATCTGGTAATCTGAATATAGCAGGTATATTTTAATGAAACGAACTTGAATTGTTTGGCTCAAACTGTTCTTCCTTTGTCTTTTAAATGGCTTTGCTTACTATATATTATTTCGCATTAATAGTTATCTTCAGGATTGCTTCGATTTAGCATCTTTATAAAAATGTCGCACCATTAGAATGAGGATGATCAATATATGTACCATATGATAACATCATCTAACATAAAGATACATTTATTAACGCGCAAAAAAGTCTGTTCTTTCTTCATATGGCTTGGCTTTCAAAAACTTTCTCCCCATGAAGCTGGAAGTTTCCCCTTTCTTCTTCATAACGGAAGAAGAAACACCTCTATAAGTCTTCTTGCCAGTCTGCTCTTTTTTAAATCTCTATTTTTGGCTTATTTTTTTCAGTATCTGTAACTAACTGATTTATAATATCTCCCTTTAGCTACCTGCGACATAATTATAAAATGATGCGACAAAAATATAAACCCATCTGCGACATAATTATAAATCTTAGGTGCTTTGTTGCGACAAAATTATAAAGATATGGGATTTGCGGCAATTAACAGATTTTTTATCTCTCCTTCTCCTGTAGTATGGGTTCTGGACCTTTTCCTCTGTACTCCATATAGGCATTATTGAGTTTGCTGCGACAAAATTATAAGGAATAAATGCCTTCATGGCCTTGTAGAATCCTAAGACAAGTTTGGTGATATGAGAAGAGATAGGTACAGGGGGCTTCAAATCAAGAGAAAGTCTTCTTTTTCTTGATTTGTATGGGAGACCAGGCTCTTGGATGATTTG
>NZ_DBPF01000030.1:0-4652 GCF_002299355.1 Catenibacterium sp. UBA627 | reverse complement strand
CGTGGGAGTAGTCAGAAGTTACATACTATTTCTACTTCATCTTCTGGATCAAAAGGATTCCTTGGAGGAGATAAGATTCAGGCAACAATGGTATTTGAAAGAATAGACTAAAAAATGAGCTGTAACGCATATGTTACAGCTCACTTTTTAATTGATTTTGATAATAATTTGTGTGAATCGTGAAATCTTGTGCTTATAATCGTTAGTTGCTTCAATAATGATATGAAGGATATCATTTGTTTTTACATCATCAGGAATTTCAATCTTGATAGAATCATCTAAACTAACAGAAACATTTCCTTTATAACTAGAAGCATCTTTATAATACTTTGTTTTATAGAGTACATGTTCTTCTTTATTTATATGAAGCTCTACAGTTGTACCTTTATCAGCTTTCATGTCAAGAGATTCCTGGATAGATAGTACAGGCGCTTCTTCTTTATCATCGGTGATACACCAAGAGGCTCTTGCTGCAAGATCTCTTTGAATAGAAGAAACATAATACCACATAGATTCTGTATATTTATCAATATAGAGGTCTTCTACAGGATTCCAATAATTTAAAGTAATTCCCTTAGAATTCTTCTTAGTATTATCTTTTATATATCTTCCAGATAATCCTCCATATGAGAAATCTTCAAGACATCTTAACCCCCATGGCAGTAAACAGAAGAAAGTAGGGGAATCACCTTCAGATAAGAAATCATAAGGAATATGTGTACCCATACCATATTTCTTTCCCCACCAGTCAACAAGAAGACTCTTGTTTGAACCAAATTGTGATCTATTTTCTTCACCTTCATAATACTTATCATCAGCCCAGGTAGCGTAACCACTCATTAAAGCACCCTTATTAAGAATATGTTCTTTCATGAAATCAGCTCTAAGAGTCTCTTTACTGCTTCCTTCGGGCATATTATTCCAGCCGTATCCATAACTGTTCATCATCACACATTTCACAAACTGAATGTTTGGATAAACTTCTGAAATATAGTTCTGATACGTATTATCCTGTTCACCACAGGCAGTTAAAATAACTTTCTTTTCTATTTTTTCTTTGATTGATAACCAGTTCTCATCATCTTTATATTCCTGCTCAATATCATAAAGAGCACGGGCAATTGTATTAGTACCACCCCAAACTTGAATATAAAGTGGTCTAGGATCATCATCTAATATTTTTTCTCTAATTAATTCTGAGCCTGGTGTAGAAGCATCCATTTCTCCTGGATATCCAATATTTCCGACTTTAATAAGATTCCTTAAATGATCAGGAGAAGGGTAGTTGGCATCATGAGTCACAAGATGTTTATAGTCTACAGCATAATCATCCATTACGTCCTGCATCCATTTTATACCAGTCCAGCGATAAGGCTGACCATAATCAGCCTTATCACTTGGCCCAGTCTTTCCTGGTTGTCCTTTCCAATGAAAGATGGATGAGGTCTGTACGATACCCTGTATTTCTATATCATTGGCATAAAGGAGAATATGTCTTAATGAGTTCTGATCATCTACTTCAGCATCCTGAGTGATGATTGTTCTAATAGGGTTTAACATAATTATTTACCAGCTCTTACTTCAATGATTTCTTCTTTTGCAGTCTTAGCACCATAAGATGCAGGAACAATTTCTTTATATTCAGTAGTATTAGTAATAATGACAGGAGTTACATTATCATAACCAGCTTTCTCGATAGCTTCTAGATCAGCTTCAACAAGTAAATCACCAACACTCACTTTCTGTCCTTCTTTAACTAAGACATTAAATCCTTCACCATTCATATTTACAGTATCCATACCAATATGAATAAGTACTTCAGCGCCGTTATTAGACTTTAATCCAACTGCATGGCCTGTTTTTGCAGCCATAATGACTTTACCATCAACAGGAGAGTAGATATGACCATCGGTTAATTTAAAAGCAACACCTTCACCCATCGCTTTTGAAGAAAAGATAGGATCATTCACATCTTCTAAGGGAATCATCTCACCAGTAGCAGGAGAACTGATTGTTTCATCTTTTAAAGTAGTTTCTTCTTTTGCTTCAACTTTGTTTTGTGGAAGCATAGAATCATTAAAACCAAATAAATAAGTACAAATGGCTGAACCAAAATAAGCAATCGCACAAGCAATCACAAAACCGACAAAACCAGGACCAATATAGCCAGGAAGACTTAAAATAGATGTACCAAGTAAAGTAGGGCAGCTAGTACCAGCAGCAGCGACAATCATACCGGCAATAGATGAAAATACAGCAGCAATCGCAAATGGTCTCTTGTAAGGTAGTGTAACACCATAAATGGCTGGTTCTGTAATACCTGCAAGAACTGCAGAGAATGCAGCAGAACCTGATAATTCTTTTAATTTCTTATTTTTAGTTTTTAAGAATACGCCTAGTGCTGCACCAGCCTGAGCCATGTTGTTAGGTCCAGTAATAACGAATAATGTATCTCTACCGTAAGTTGCGATATTATTCATGACGATAGGTACAAAGCCCCAATGAAGCCCAAAGATAATGGCTGCAGGCCAGATCAAACCGACAAATCCTCCAGCAATAATAGGGTTGAATCCCATAATAGCTGTATAACCTGATGCAAGTAATTTACCAAACTTATCCATGATTGGACCGATAACTAAGAAAGTAGCAGGTACCATAATGGAAAGTTCTAATAATGGTGTTAAGAATAACTTACATACTTCTGGAATAATCTTCTTTAATAGCTTTTCTAATTTGCTTTGAACATATACAGAAATAATGATTGGCATGACAGAAGAAGCATAGCTTACAAGAGTCACTGGTATTGTAAGGAATGTCAATTTCGTACCTTCTGAGTATGCGGCAGTCATAGTTGGATAAAGAAGTGACATCGCAATAGACATCGCAATAAATGGATTACATTTAAACTTCTTTGCAGCTGTATAACCTAAGATAATTGGCATAAAATTAAACACACTATCTGCAGCTGCATAAAGAATTTTGTATGTTCCCATATCAGCAGTTAGTATATTCAATGTAGTGCATAGAATAAGTAATGCCTTCAACATACCGGCACCACACATAACACCAAGCATTGGTGAGAAGATACCAGAAATTGTCTCTAATAGAGTATTAAGAAGGTTTTTGTTTCCTGTATCTTCTATTTCTTCGCTGTTACCAGCATTAATATTTGTACAGCTAAGTACTGCATCATAGACAGTATCTACCTTATTTCCAATAACAACCTGAACCTGTCCTCCTGCTTTCATTACAGTAATAACACCTTCAGTCTGTTTTAAAACATCCATATTAACTTTATCTTCATCAATAAGCTTAAATCTTAATCTTGTTGCACAATGTACAAGTGAGATCACATTATTTTCTCCACCGACATTTTCTACAATCTTTTTAGCTAAAGAAGTATAATCCTTTGCCATTTTTCTTTCCTCCAAAATTGATATTTGTTAAGTTAACTTACATGCTTATCATAATGTTTTGTGAAAGCGATTAAAATATCATAAACACACTTGCAGACTGTCAAAAACCGATGTTATAGTTAGAATAGGTGATAATAATGAAAATAGAAGAATTAAGAAGTAGGATTACTCCACTAACCAAAAAAGAACAATATTATAAAAGTCATCCAAACCATTCAGATGACTATATTGAAAAGCATATTAATAAAGATGATGAAAAAATAGTTCAATTCACAATTGATAGATATCAAACCACAAAAGAAAAACATACTTTATTTTATGATGGGCAGATAATTACAGATGAAGTTCTTGCTTTTCCGATTTATTGTTCAAAACAGACAAGATATTCATTTGTGCCACTGCATACAAGAAACTATGTAGAAATGAAATATGTCTATTCTGGACATTGTTATGCAATTGTAAATGATAAAGAAGTGATACTTCATGCAGGGGATATGATTCTTTTAGATGTTAATTCAAAGCATACAGTCTTAATGCCTACAGAAAATGATATTATCTTCAACTTTCAAATGGATCGCTCTTATTTTAGTGACTCATTTATTAGTAAATTTTCTTCAGTAAACCCGATTGTAACTTTCCTGACAAATATTATTGATCAGAAAGCACAGCATAATGATTATATTATTTTTAATAATAGAGAAGATGATCATGATTATGTAGTGTGGCTTATAGAAATGATTTTGTGCGAGTATTTAGATCCTTCTTTGTTTGCAATATCTATTCTTGATTCCTATTTTTCACTTCTTTTTATAAAAATGGCTCAAAGATATCAGATGAATATGGAACAACAATTTAAAGAAAATAATAAGGGCTACATGACAGAAATCATTCAATACATAGAACAACATTATCGGGATTGTACTCTTATGGAAACAGCAGAGAAGTTCGGCTATAATCCTGATTATCTTTCACGCGCTATTCAAAAAGCAACAGGCTATACCTTTAAGAAGTTAGTAAACTATTATCGTATGGAAGCAGTAGGAAAAGAACTTATCAATACTGATAAACCTATTTATCTTATTGCACAGGAGAGTGGTTTTTCTAATTTAAACTACTTCTATAAGAAGTTTAATGCTTATTTTGGTGGTTTTCCTGCAGACTATAGAAAACAATTCCAGGCAAAATAAAAGAGGCGGATGCCTCTTATAATTTTGCCGCTTTCTGGAAGAAGTAGAA
>NZ_DBPF01000011.1:36916-37056 GCF_002299355.1 Catenibacterium sp. UBA627 | reverse complement strand
CGGCTGTTCATGGTAAGCCGTTCTGTCTGCGTGAGGGGGATATTATTGTCAAATACCGGGTCTATGTACGGTTTTATGTCCTCTGCCGTTCCCCAACGTGCCGAACCGTATTCAACTCCCTTGCGGTACTTCTTGGCGTT
>NZ_DBPF01000011.1:35310-36839 GCF_002299355.1 Catenibacterium sp. UBA627 | reverse complement strand
CCCGGCAACGCCGATTAGAAAGTCCTGTCCGTTAAGGCTTGGCAGGGGGCTTTCAAAGGCGGCTGTTATGCCCTGCATGATGTTTAGCAGCTTCCCGGAGAGGTCAGCCCCCGGAGAGAGCCGGAACGCTTCGCCCACTTTCATAAAGAGCCACACAAAGAGCAGGTACGGCGCATTGAGGATAAGCAGCTTTTTGATGTTCGGTTTCATAATTCCCGCCCCCTGTCCTTGTTTTTTACTTTTTCCCTGTTCTGGTTCATCTGTTTAGCCTTTTCCTTAAAGGCGGCTAATGCCTTGCGTATGGACGGCTTTTTCTCCCTGCCTAGCTGCTTTGCTGCAAACTCCTTAAAGGCTTCCGTCATAACGTCCACGTCCCGCCCCTTGAAGAAAACAAGGTAGCGGGGCGGTTCTTCGCCCTTGACTTTCTTTAGGCTGTAATCAAGCCCGTATTTCTTGGCTATGGGTTCAAACGCCTTTATGTTAGCGTCCGTAATCTCCATACTGGAAACGCCCGTGTTCTGCTTCATAAGGTGCTTTAAGGTCTGTTTCCCTTTGTACTGCTTGGGTGCTTTGTTCTTCCGTGCATTTAACATTTTTCTGATAGCCTTTTGTAAGACTTCGGCGGTCAGCTTTGCCGTTTTGATTGAGAGTGCAACGGTCTTTTCGTTGATCTGCTCCTGCATGGTGTGTCATTCCTCCTTTCTTGTGTCAGAGTAGTGCAGGCGGCGGGCATGGAAAAAGGGGCAGCCGTTGTTTCTGGTCGCCCCCTTATCTGTGTCTGCTGTCCCGTACCTGCAATCCGTCCAGTACGTCCGTCTTGATACCCACTAAGTACCATTTCTGGTGCAGGTTCATTTCAATGCGTGTCGCCCGCCACTGTTCCCCGTCAAAGACTTCAAAGCATTGCCCGCAATGCAAGCCCCCGTAATATTCATCAAGCCCAAAGCGAATGTCATAGCGTCCGCTTGCCTTGTCGTAAACTAATGCGCCCGGTCTGATATTCATGGTGTGCCGTCCTCCTTATTCTGGAAAAATGCGCCCTCTGCCATATCGTGGGCGACAAGGGCGGTGTAATAGCTGTCAATGGTGTTTGGTGCGTTGAAAAGAACCGCAAGCAGGTATTTCTTGATGTTGCGTATCTTGGTGGTATTCTGGTGCATACAGTCAATCACAAACTGGATATGACTGCTGTTCAGTTTCATAAACTTAGACTTTACAAGCTCTGCCGGGTAGTCGTCCCCGGCAATCCGCACCACCTTGCGGCGGGTGCAGACGGTTTCAAGCATGAGGGAAACAATCTCGTCAAGCATACCCCGGTCAATGTTCCTGTCCTGTATCAGATAGGCGTATTCGATATTGTCCTTTATGACTTCTTCATAAGCCCGTACTGCGTCCATGTTNNCTTTCCGTTCCGGCGTAGCCGTTCCCGTTGTTAAGGGAGTGGAAAGGATAGGAATGGAATGGTTATTTAATAAATCTTTATTTTGTAAATCTTTACTTGATAGTTCTTTATTTAATTGCGTTGGATT